>NZ_CP099708.1:0-110419 GCF_027474885.1 Serratia myotis
ATGAATGAACACCGGGCCAGAGCGATCAATGCGCTGATGGTGGCGATGTCCGATCGTTTGAATATTGTGACCGGCAAGGTTGAGGCCAGCGTTGAACAGCTTTCCGACTGGTGTGGGTTGTCGACCGGTAGTGGTGACAAAAAAAGCATCTCACGCGCCAGTCGGGCGATCACCACGCTGGAAGAATTGGGTGCCCTCGCCTGTGAACGTGCCTGGGATGAAGCCAGCCGTTCCCACATTCCCAAAATTATCTGGGTAACCGAGCTGTTCTTTGTCCTGATCGGTTACGAGCTGGGCAAGTATCAGGCGGCGCAGAATCAACAACTGGCGTGGATGAATCAAGGGCTGGTCAAGCAAGGCGAAGCCCCTATAACTCTGTCAGAGGCACGCCGGCGTGCCAAGGAACAGCATATCAAACGGGCCTTTGAACACCGGGCACGTCACCGTTCCTTCAAACAACAGCGGCGGCAAGCGCAAAAACTGCTGCAGATGGAGCGCCAGCAGGCGCGCACTGAGATCCTTAACGGTCTGATAAAGATGTACAGCAAGGATGAGCTGGAGGCCATGGGACACCTAGCGCTAAAGCGACAGGTTGATCAGCGCTATCACGCCCTGCGTAAACTGGCCACGTCAGCCCCACCAGATACACCATAACCCCTTCTCTTTTGCCCGGCTTTCCGCCCTCCTGCCATTGATGCGCTTGATTGCGTAGGCCTCGGCACGCCCACTATTTCTGAATTGACTCTTCGGTGCCATTTTTCTGCGAGGCAGTCCGTCAAACCGATGGCTAGTGCAAGGGTCTGGCCAGGTGTTGCGAGTTTTCCACAGATAGATGCAAATACCTTATGAAGGCAAATGCCTACTAAGAATTACATGCAAAGTAACTGTAACTTCATTAAGACCTAAAAAGACCTTACAAGAGCTCTGCTCTGTGCGTAATGGCTTCACTTGCAGCGGGTAAACCCGCCCACTCAGAAACGGCGCAAGCTCCTTCAAAGTAGCTCCCGCCAAAGGCGGGCAAAAGTCACAAGGCTAACTCATACACCTTCTCAGAACTCAACCACCGCAAAGCCTCCCAGCTCCGGGCCTAAAGGCCCGGAACAGAGTGGCTTTAAGATGGATGCTGTAACTAACTATCGAGTCGTTGTAAAAACTATCGCTGAAAGTTTCATATACACGCTCGTAAGCGGCCCTACCGGCCCGCTAACGCGGAGCTACGCCCCGGCTGCGGCTACGCCTTGCCATGACCACTCCGACCGCGCAAAAACAGTTTTGTGGTGCTATTAGTGGGATTGGCTCTACAGGGCGGGGGGTGGGATAGGCGAAACCTATCAGAACTGGGCGGCTATGCCGCGCGACCGGCGACCCTTATCATCTGAGTTCTTTATGGCCATGTTTGTCGCCTTCATGCGCTAACGCGCATTGAACCCAAAGCTTTCATGCCGGTGAGCCGAAACGGCCGTCGCCCTGCCGGGTGTGAAAAACAATATTATAAAGATATAATATGACAAAATGTCATATTTTAAGTGTATGGGTGAGCGATGACAGGATTCGAGTTGAAACTTTGGCGGACAGGACTTGGCTGGACACAGGAGCGGGCGGCGGAGGAGTTTGGTATCTCGATGCGTACCTACATCCGTTATGAGCAGAGTAAGCCGCCCAGAGCCATTGTGTTGGCTATCCAGGCATTATCCCTGGTGGCGATGCTACCGGACATTGATACTCTGCCACTTGAGACTCTGCGCCAGCGGATCAGAACACTGGCTGGCGAGAGCCCCACTGGCTAAAGAAACGAATGAGGCGGAATTTTCGGGGATCCCGGCATAGATGTCATTTTCTATGCATCTGGATTTTAGTCTGTAAATCGATGAGCCGATCTGCAATTTGTGTCAGCCCCGCATGAACATAGTCACGCTGCATGGGGGGGACGATTTCATCGGCATTCAGCACTTTCCGAAATTTTTCCACGCATTCCTGCCATAATTCGAACGACTGTCTCAGCCGGATTATTTGTTCATCAAACACTGACAGGGTGTTGCCCTGATAAGCGAGGTAGCCCCGTTCCAGGGTTGCGGCCGTGGTGAGTATCTGTTCCATGGTGTGTTTATGTGTTGCAGAGAATTCAGGCATCTCGTCATAAGAGCGGGATGACCGCTGGTTCTCCTGCTCGAAGGCGGTTTCCATGATGAGGGCGTAACGGTAAAACCCCGGATATTCCTGGGTTAATGCCATCAGTTCTTTATCCGTGGTGCCGGTCCAAATCTGATGCAATTCGGGGGTATAGCCCATCATGCGGTTGATAACCCGCTGCGGCTCCGTGACGCCTTGTGCATCCAGCTGCAGCATATGTTGATCCATTTTTGCCGCCATTCGGCGAAAATCGGCCATTGTCATCGGTGTTTCCTTTTTACCGGTTTGGCAGGGAGCAATGCTTCGCGGGCTCCAGCGCGACCGTATGGTGATCTGGGGTGCTGTCGACGAGCCTCGCGTTCAGGCCATATTCCGTCATGACACGAATGAAGGTGACGGTGTCACCAATAATACGAAAAGGGACGGGGTGCAGGTGGCGTCCGTCCTGGGTAAAGGCCGCATTCAGCGCCGTTTTTTCGACGTAGAAGCCGTTGTTAAGTGACGGCGTCAGGGTCACTCCGGATTTCCACTCATGTGCATCCATCACGTAATTGTCCCAGCCCTGGTCTTTCAGCGTTTCAGAGGCGTAGGTGAGCCGGAACAGATCGGATTGTGCGGCCAAATTGCCACTGCAGGAGCGCCACAGGGAGTCCAGGTGCTGACGCAGTTTGCCTGCCGCTCCGTGCTTACGCCCGCGTTCGAGTAGCCAGTTGATGTCGACGGCCACGCTTTTGGGGAATCGCTTCTGCTTTTGGGCGGTGGCCAGCCAGCGAATAAGAAACAAATTCTCTGCATATTGCGTGCCGGCCATGCCATCTTGACGCGCCAGCCCCAAGGCTGCCAAGGCACAAAATGCCAGGTGACTGAGTGCTGAGGTGGTATTTTCCGTGGTAACGGATTCGGTCTTGTCTAACAACGTCTATCCTGCCTGTTTTGACGAAAGATTAATAAGAGATCTACGACCCATCGTCATTCAGTGTAACCGGTAAGCAGCAGGATGGAGTCATCCTGGTCCCAAAAGTTCACTAAAAATAGAAAGTCGGAAATTTCGGCGGTTCAGGCATACCCCCTCAAAAAATCATGCATAACCAAGTTAGAACACATTTGGTCATGTACTTATCGGTTGTGCTGCATTTTTTTATGCATTAATATTTTTTATGTATATATACGATTTTATTTTCATTAAACGGAAATATATTCACGCCATAAATAAGGAAGGCGGATGGCAAGCATGAGCAGGGAAGCCAGTGGGCTTCGCTTTACGCTGAGTGTGGGCAGTCTGGAACCAGAAACTTTTGTGGTATCAGGCTTTACGTTGCATGAACAGTTCTCTACGCCATTTTTCCTTGAACTTGAGGCTGCCAGTGACAATCCCAGCATCGAGTTCGCTGCTATTTTGGATAGAAGCGCCACGCTGACTGTCTGGCGCGATACCGAGGTACAGCGGATCGTCAATGGCATCGTGGTTGAAGTGGAACAGGGAGATACAGGACGCCATCAGACACATTATCGCCTGAGTATACGCCCCGCACTCTGGCGCGCTGGATTAGTCAGAAATTCACGCATATTTCAACAGCGGAATGTTCAGGAGATCCTGGAAACGTTATTGAAAGAACATCATATCAGTCACTATGCCTTTGCTTTGCGTGATACCCATGCCAGGCGTGAATTTTGCGTCCAGTACCAGGAAAGTGACCTAGAATTTCTGGATCGGCTTGCCGCTGAGGAAGGGATTTTTTATTTCTTTGAGCATAAAGATCAGCGGCACTGTTGCAAAGTTAGCGATGAGGCAGCCTTTTGTCTTATTCAAAGGCCTTACATTTCAAAAACTCTGCTTACCAGGCGCATTTCGCCCAGGGGATCACCATAATAAAATGCTGAGCCCTGGCCTTTGCGTAGTGCACGCATCACCTCAATACCTTTGATGGTGGCGTAAGCCGTCTTCATGGATTTAAATCCCAGCGTGGCGCCGATTATCCGTTTCAGTTTGCCATGATCGCATTCAATCACGTTGTTCCGGTACTTAATCTGTCGGTGTTCAACGTCAGACGGGCACCGGCCTTCGCGTTTGAGCAGAGCAAGCGCGCGACCATAGGCGGGCGCTTTATCCGTGTTGATGAATCGCGGGATCTGCCACTTCTTCACGTTGTTGAGGATTTTACCCAGAAACCGGTATGCAGCTTTGCTGTTACGACGGGAGGAGAGATAAAAATCGACAGTGCGGCCCCGGCTGTCGACGGCCCGGTACAGATACGCCCAGCGGCCATTGACCTTCACGTAGGTTTCATCCATGTGCCACGGGCAAAGATCGGAAGGGTTACGCCAGTACCAGCGCAGCCGTTTTTCCATTTCAGGCGCATAACGCTGAACCCAGCGGTAAATCGTGGAGTGATCGACATTCACTCCGCGTTCAGCCAGCATCTCCTGCAGCTCACGGTAACTGATGCCGTATTTGCAGTACCAGCGTACGGCCCACAGAATGATGTCACGCTGAAAATGCCGGCCTTTGAATGGGTTCATGTGCAGCTCCATCAGCAAAAGGGGATGATAAGTTTATCACCACCGACTATTTGCAACAGTGCCATAAAAACGACTTTGTCGACGCCGAAGCTATTTGTGAAGCTGCATCGCGTCCGTCTATGCGTTTTGTGCAGCCCAGAACGGAATCTCAGCAGGCAATGCGGGCTCTGCATCGTGTCCGTGAATCCCTGGTTCAGGATAAGGTAAAAACAACCAATCAAATGCATGCTTTTCTGCTGGAATTTGGCATTAGCGTTCCCCGAGGAGCTGCCGTTATTAGCCGACTGAGTACCCTTCTTGAGGACAATAGTTTGCCTCTTTACCTCAGCCAGTTATTGCTGAAATTACAACAGCATTATCACTATCTTGTTGAGCAGATTAAAGATTTGGAATCCCAGTTGAAACGAAAGTTGGACGAAGATGAGGTTGGACAGCGCTTGCTGAGCATTCCCTGCGTCGGAACACTGACAGCGAGTACTATTTCAACTGAGATTGGCGACGGGAAGCAGTACGCCAGCAGCCGTGACTTTGCGGCGGCAACAGGGCTTGTACCTCGGCAGTACAGCACGGGAGGTAGGACGACATTGCTGGGAATTAGTAAGCGAGGTAATAAAAAGATCCGAACTTTGTTGGTTCAATGTGCCAGGGTATTCATACAAAAACTGGAACACCAGTCTGGCAAATTGGCCGATTGGGTCAGGGATTTACTGTGCCGGAAAAGCAACTTTGTCGTCACTTGTGCTCTGGCAAACAAGCTGGCCAGAATAGCCTGGGCCCTAACGGCACGACAGCAAACTTATGTAGCATAACGGCAGAAATACACCGGTTTAAAGAATTACTGATCTGGTTTTGCGAATACTGATATTGATGATACTAACGGCCCACCGGCCTGTTGAGGAACCTGTAAAACGGAAAGGCTCATTGAAGCCGTATATTTTCTGGAGGTTCATCAGGCGCGGAACTCATCAAGGCGCGGGAATAAAATCCCATTCAGACGCCGGATAGATTCAAGCAAGCCAACTTGTCGTCAAAATCGGTGTTGCAAAAACGGGAGTGACCATAGATTCCGTTTTCTGAGACGACCCCTGGCTGCGCGCCTACGACTTCACGACTGACCGCGGCGCCATGGCGCTCAATGACTACGCCCGCTCCAACGACCCCTTTACACGGGTCGGCCGGCAGCAGGTCGCTGTCGACGTCTCCAGCGTCATCCGCGCGTCCCCGGACAGCTTCCGCGTCGCCTGGGTCGAGCGCCGATACGAAAATGGCCAGCTCGCCGAGACCACGCGCTGGACCGCGATCCTGACGATCGTCGTGCAGATCCCCCGAAACGCCGACCGGCTCAGGGCGAACCCGCTCGGCATCTACGTCAACGCCATCAACTGGTCACGGGAGCTTGGGCAATGAAGCCGTATTTCCGTAAAGCCGGAAACCCGGCTTCACACACACACGTACTCCCGGCTCTCCGTAGAGCCGCATTCCCGGTCGTTCTGCTAGCGGCGACCGCGCTCGCGGGCTGCGCGACCACCAATCCGCCGCCGGAGATTTCCTACGACAATGCGGCTCCGGCGGTGCAGACCGTCGATCCACCCGCGCCGGTCACCGTGGTCGAGCTGCCCCGGCCGCTGCCGCTGCCTGGCCAATTGCAGCGTGTGGAGGAGACGCGGCGTGCCCCGGAGCCTTCTAATCCGACCGCTCGCGTCAACCAGGCAAACGAGGCGGCACGAGTCCAGCCGGTGCGCGACGGCTTCATTAACTCGATGCAGGTCTACCCGTGGACTCAAGGGGCGCTTTATCAAGTCTATACCGCCGTCGGGCAGATCACCGACATCGCGCTCCAACCCGGGGAGCAGCTTGTCGGCGCAGGCCCGGTGGCCGCCGGCGACACAGTGCGCTGGATCATCGGCGACACCGAGAGCGGATCGGGGGCAACGCGCCAGATCCACATCCTAGTAAAGCCCACCCGCGCCGACCTGATGACAAACCTCGTCATCAACACCAACATGCGCACCTATCACATGGAGCTGCGCTCGACAGAGCGCACCTATATGGCGTCGGTCTCATGGCAGTATCCGCAAGACCAGCTCATTGCGCTGCGCCGTCAGAACGCCGAGGCGCAGGCGGCCCAGCCGGTGGCGAGCGGCGTCGATCTCGCGAACGTCAACTTCCGCTATGCGATCGAGGGCGACCGTGCGCCGTGGCGGCCGCTGCGCGCCTTCGACGACGGACGCCAGGTCTTTATCGAGTTTCCGCGCGGCATCGGTCAGGGCGAGATGCCGCCACTCTTCGTCGTCGGCCCCGAGGGCAACACCTCTGAGCTCGTGAACTATCGCGTTCGCGGCCACCACATGATCGTTGATCGTCTGTTCGCGGCTGCCGAACTTCGCTTCGGCTCCGGCCGCGAGCAGAAGCGCGTCAGGATCGTCCGCACAGACGGGAGGCCGACCTCGTGAGCGAGAACCCGCCCCGGATTGAGGAAGTGCCGGACGACGATGCGCAGCCCCTGACCGGCGAGCCGGTCGGGCCTGCGCCGATGCGGCTGCGGGCCGAACCGCCCCGCGTCACCCGGTTGTCGCGGAAGGTTCTCGCCGGCCTCGGTCTTGTCGCCAGCGTCGGGCTCGGAGGTGCGCTGATCTACGCGCTTCAGACCCGCGACGCCGGTCGGCCGAACGACGAACTCTATTCGACCGAGAACCGCTCGACCGCTGACGGACTGGCCGGCCTGCCGCGAGATTACAGTGGCGTGCCACAGCTCGGTCCCCCTCTTCCCGGTGACCTCGGCCGGCCGATCCTTAGTACCCAGGATCGCGGACAGCCGGTGCCCACACCCGGGACGGCCACGCCCAATCCCGGCATCAGCCCGGAAGAGCAGCGCCGCCTTCAGGAAATCGAGACCGCGCGCACCAGCCGTCTCTTCTCCGGATCGGAAAGCCGGGGCACACCCGCTGCTGCGGGAGCTGCCCCAGCGCTCGCGCCGGTGCCGGATTTGGCGAGCATTGGCCTCGCTCCGCCGCCCGCCACGCCCTCGGCGCAGGACCGGCAGAACGCGTTTCTGAACGCCGCGGCCGATCGCAGGACGGTTGCGCCCGATCGCGTCGCTGCGCCAGTATCGCCGAACGTCCTTCAGGCGGGAGCAGTGATATCCGCGGCGCTGATCACCGGCATCCGATCCGATCTACCCGGCCAGATCACCGCGCAGGTCACCGAAAACATCTACGACAGCCCAACCGGCCGTATCTTGCTTGTGCCGCAAGGCACTCGTGTGGTCGGGCAGTACGACAACAACGTGCAGTTCGGCCAGAGCCGAGTCCTGCTCGTCTGGACTCGGCTCGTCTTCCCGAACGGGCGCTCGATCGTTCTCGAGCGCCAGCCTGGTGCTGACGCTGAAGGGTTCGCCGGGCTGCAGGATGGCGTCGATTACCATTGGTGGGATCTGGCCAAGGCTGCGGGATTGTCGACACTGCTGAGCGTCGGCGCCGAACTCGCGGTCGACAACGACGATCAGCTCGTTCAGGCGATCCGGAACGGTGGGCAGGACACCATCAACGACGCAGGGCAGCAGATTGTGAGGCGTCAGCTCAACGTCGCGCCCACGATCACTATTCGGCCCGGATTTCCCGTGCGCGTTCTCGTGACGCGAGACTTGGTACTGGAGCCATATGGAGGGTGATGATGTCGAAGCTTAAGCTAGGCCCCATCGCGGACGACAAGCCGCTTAAGGTACAGGTCGAGCTACCTGCAGCTCTCCACCAGGACCTTGTTGACTACGCCCACCTATTGGGCCGAGAGCAAGGTCAGTCCGCTGTTGACCCAGCTCGGTTAATCGTCCCGATGTTACAACGGTTCATCGCGACAGACCGTGGCTTCGCCAAAGCCAGGCGAACGTTGACGCCGGGGAGCGCCGATTAATCCGTGGTCCCCGCTCTAGAGGGGGTGTCGAAACACTTCAGCAGCAGCGGCAGAGTCGGGTTGTCGTTGTCACTGGAAGAAATTATAGCGGCCGTCGGCGCCCGCGCCGATGGGAGCGGGATCAACGCGATATCCGGCCGGTAGATCACGCTGGTGATGGTCAAGCCGAAGCCCTGTTCGACCATCGTCAGCAGGGTTTCTCGGCTGACTTGTTGGATCGAGAGTTGAACCGCTCCGTCTCCGGCGCCCACCATGCGCCGGAGTATGCCAGCGAGCTCACGCCCAGCGCCATCCGAGCGAACGAGGAAGACTTCGTCACAAACGTCCTCCCACGACAGCTGTGGCCGTGCTGCCAACTCGTGAAGCGGGGACAATGCCACGAACAGATCTGGTTCGCAGAGACGTCGAACTTGGAACTGAGGGCTCTTGCTCGCACTCAGGCTGATTGCTGCGTCCAGTAATCCGCGCTTCACCCCCAAAGTGTTTTCTTCTGAAGTGCCTTCCTCAAGCTTTACCTCGATCGTCGGATGTCTATTTCTGAATGCCGAGAGAATGTTGATGATCGGGCACGCCGGGAACGCTTCAAGCATTCCAAACCTCACGAGCCCGGTCTTGAGTTTCCGCGCGGAGCGGATCTCCGTTGCGGCGTTACGAAGGTAGCGCGCTCCCACCACCGCTTGTTGAAGGAAGCGCTCACCTTCTGGAGTCAGCCCTGCCCCCGCTCGCGTACGCTTGAAGAGAGAAAAGCCAAGTTGGCGCTCAAACAGCTGCACACGTCGGCTGACGGTGGATTGCGATATCGATAGGCGCTCCGCCGCTCGGCGGAAGCTGCCGGCCTCGGCGACCTGAACGGCGTACTTCAGGTATCGGAGATCAAGAGTCAGGTCGGGCATGAGACCCGTCCGATCATACCGGCGGTCTCATCGGCGAACCGCCTGCGCCCGGTGAGCGGCACCCATGCACGTCCACTTTCATCGAGCCCACCCCCGCTAGCGCCTGGGGAACGAGCACGTCCGTTGATCTCAGATGTGGAATCCGAGCTGAGCCCCTCAATGAGCATGACCATGTCCGAATCTGTCATAGATGCATGCGGCGGTCATACATTTTCACACGCTTGAAGTCTATGCGCGAAGCATATATTCTTGCGGTATGGAGCCTGAGGTCGCCAAGTACCATTTAGGTGCACTCGCGTTGGCCGTTGCAGACAGCATCGCCAGTGTCTCGGCCTCGTTTTCACCAAGCGGCCCGGGGACCGCCGTGATGGTGTTACTCAGCATGGAGCCCGGACTGCCGATCAGCGTTTTGGCTACCTCGATCGGGCTTTCTCATGCCGGGACGGTGCGATTGATCGATAGGCTCGAGCGCGAACAGTTGGTGGAACGACGAAGACAAATCACCGACAGGCGGGCGCGCTTCATTCACCTCACCAATTCGGGGAAGAAGATAACGGACGCCTTGCTCAAGGCACGGGAGCAGGTGATCTCCGAATGTATTTCGCCCCTGTCGCCCAATGACCTCGACATTCTAGGCATGCTGTCGGAGCGGCTCCTTGTGGCAAACGGCTTCGACAAAGATGGCTCGGTCAGCCTTTGCCATCTGTGCGGCTACAGCAGGATCGCGCCTTCCCGTGGTAAAGCTAAGCCGGGGCGCTCGCCACGCTGGAACGTCGCATCAGAAGGCTGACGATATGATCAGGCAGGCTTGAAATAATGGGATCGTTTGCGCTCGAACTTCTTCTATGCGTACTTGCCTTCGGGTTCGGATATGCGGCGAACCAAGGCGGAACCTGTTTAGTGGTGGCCGCTCATGAGTTACACAGAAGACAGCCGCCGAAAATGTTCGTCGGATTTCTCGCAGCGTCGGCAGCGGCAGGCCTGGTTGCGGTCCCGATAGTCTGGACGGGAACACTGGGCGCAACACTCGCACCCTCGACCAGCATCAATTTCCTCCTGCTCATCGGCGCCATCGCCTTCGGCCTCGGCGCACTCATTAATGACACATGCCTGCTCGGATCGCTGGCGCGGCTTGGGGATGGGGAGATGCGACTTCTAGCTCTACCCTTGGGATTAACGATTGGTATCTTGGCTGCCGACCATGGCAGGTTCGGCTACGATTCAACATGGCCAAGCTTAATCTCCAAACCGAGCGCAACAGGCCTCGTTACTCTCCTAGCCTTCCTAGTTGTGCTCGTGCTGGCACTCGTTTTCGTTTCCACGAAGAGCGTTCTGCGAACAAAGCCGGGTTGGTCGTTCGGCGCTTCGATGATTGGACTCGGTATCACTGGCGGACTTCTATATGCACTCTCGCCGGCCTGGACCTTCGCAGACGTGATTCAACGCGCCCTTCCTCTCAGAATGTCCCCGGCCGGCGAGGTCGCGCTCACTGCGGTGATCTCTTCGATCGCAGGCGCCCTAACCGCCTCCTTTCGCCAAGGCAATCTGCGTCTCCAACTGCCGACAGCCAATGGCATTCTGCGATCTGTCGTCGGCGGCACATTGATGGGTATCGGCATCGCGCTCATACCCGGCGGGAATGATGGGTTGATCCTCGCAGCGGTTCCGACTCTTTCACCTGGTGGGATAGTCGCCTACCTTCTGATGACGACGACAATCGTCTTCGGATTTGCAGCGCGTGGTAAGTTATTCCGGCGCTGCCTTTCACGGCCATGATAAGGGCAACAGAGGACTTGCCCTCCTGACATGAGCATTTATCCCGACCGGGAATATCGGCTGACTAGCTCGTATGCCTTTGCAGGCCCTTGGACCATGATGACCACTTCAAAGGCCGCCGGCCCCAGAATCCTGTAGGTTGCATGGTAGGTGTCGTCTCCGCAGGCATAGACGCCACTCGCTTCCAACCCGGTATCCGTCCGCGAGAAACTCAAGCTGAGGAACTGCGTCCCGATATGAGGTCCGTCTGCGAACTCGACGACAACACTGTCCTCGCTCAAGCGATAGCGATACTGCCGGCACGCGGAGAATACTCTGCCATCTGCCAGTGAGAGAATGCCGCTCTCTCGATAAGCGAGCGCGCCTTCGCCGATCGCTGCTACGATTTCGGTGGGCATGGTTATCTCGTCCAGGGCCGCGTCCATCCGTACAGGCTGGACGTTTGCCAACGGGCTATAGGCCCACCCGGAGCGCCAGCCCCATCAAGTCAAAATCCCGCAAAGGTCGCGCGTTTGCTGGGTAAAGGCATCGCCGATGAGGATGGCTTCGTGAGGCAGCGAAGCGCGAGCCAGCCGCTCGACATATCTCGCTTATTAGTATATGGTATATGCGTCGCGCATATACTGCAACGCCTGCCCGAAGCACGTAGACGACGTTCGTGACGTTCCCACGGGACCACTGTTGAGGAATTTTAGATGAGCATTTTCGACCGTTATGAATTTCTTGTCCCCGAGCACGGTCGGAGGGATCTTGGCCTGCTTAGATGGGCTCTCGTGATCGTATTTCTGTGGTTCGGCGCGATGAAGTTCACAGCGTACGAGGCCTATGGTATCGCCCCGTTTATCGAACACAGCCCGATCATGAATTGGCTCGGCATGTTCGGGACGCAGGGGCAAAGCTATTTCATCGGCGTTATCGAGTTATCGACCGGTCTCGTTCTGATCCTTGGTGCATTTCGTCCACTCTTCTCTGCGCTAGGCGCACTAATGTCAGCAGCGACCTATCTGATCACGCTGACCTTTTTCATCACCACTCCAGGTGTCGCGGAGCAGACTGCCGGCGGCTTTCCTGCGATTTCGGCTGCACCAGGGCAGTTTCTACTGAAGGACGCAGTTCTGCTAGCGGCGTCCCTCGTGCTGCTGCGTGCTTCGGTCCGCCACAGAGGGGCGCTTGTGCTCTCGTGACTGTGGTCCTCTCGTGACGGCGGGCGTGCAAATCCTGCAGAACCTCCGCGGGGCATGGATGCTCCGTCGCGATATCGAGCCCGGAGGCGCTCAGCTGCATGGCGACGCGGTCTTCGCCCGTTTCGCCGCAATCCCCGACGTCGTGGAGCACGGACTGTTCCTCAATGGGATTGATACAATCGTGATCGCGCGCGGTGACACGATGGAAGTGCGACGCCGGGGGCAAGCTAGGTCTCGCTGATCTGCACCTGCGCGGCCTGGATGACAGCGCTGACGCGGAGTGATTCTCGGGCGCGACCTACGGCGATTCCGAGCGAAAAGGCTTGCCCTATAGCCGCCAGGTATCAACGGTTCCGCGGCCTTAACGAGCCGGACCCGTTTTTTTCGGCGCGCTCGATCAGTCGAAATCCTCCGAAACCCTTCTAAAACAGGACATTTTCCACAAGCCGCGCGGAGGAAGAGGACCACGGTATGGCTTGCTGTCTATGCTCCGCGCACATATAGATGTGGCAATGGATGGACCTCGAGATCGAAACATTTTCGGGGCGTTCGCACTCATGATCAGCGACGACATCGTTCGCGCTAGTTCATCGCGGGCGCCGGAAGCTGGACCCGCCGCCTCAGCGCTGGCGTTGCTCGCGCACAAGCCCGGGCTCTCGATCCGTATGCTTGCGATCGGGGTGGGCCTTTCACATGCTGGAACTGTTCGCCTGGTGGATAGATTGGTAAGCGAGGGATTGATCGAGCGTAGGGAGCATTCGACAGACGGGCGCGCGCGATCCCTCTATCTTACTCCAACTGGCAAGGTCGCGAGCGACGAGGTCCTGGCCTCGCGCGATCAAGTGATTGCCGAAGGGCTATCGATCCTTAATCCAGACGAACTGAAAACCTTATCGGACATCGCTGAACGCGTTCTCCGAAATCGCTTGGAAAACCTCGAGCAGTCATACCGCATCTGCCGCTTGTGCTGCTACGAGGGCTGCACGAACTGCCCCGTCGATGCCGAATTGCATGAGCGAGGTGTGGACCGCGAGAAGAACGACGACGCGTAGGAGACTCGCAATTGCGGCAGCTCAACGCTGCTCAGATGGCGGGGCTTCATAATGTCAGCGAGCCTACCATCAGCCGCATTCTTTTGGCTACGCGTCAAGCCGGCCGATCGGGCATGGCGGTCTCATTCTAATATGTCGGTGATCGCCCCACTTTTAGCCGCTCAATTGATCGGAACGCGGTTTCGGAAGCGGCCGTTCAAACCACTCGCTGCATTCCCATTTCTCTATGTCCGATAGGTAGTTTCGGGGAAAAGCAGTCGGGAACAGGTTTCGGGAACGCATGCTCCGGCAGGAGCGCAGCGCGCGTCCCAAACGCGTTTTCCCGGTAGAGCTTCCCAATCGGCAAAGTGCGGGCCACCTCAGACTGCGAACGCGAAAAACCGCCTGGCTGGTCACTCAAGGCAGGGTAACGACGATTTTCGCTGCGGATACACCCGCCTTCAGGGCTTCCAAGGCAGCCTGGAGCATTTCAAGGCCCTGGCCCACGATCTTCGCCGGAGGGGCGGGGACGAACGTGCGCGCCGCGAGAGCCTGCGGCAGGAATTCGCGGTAGATCATTGGACCAACCTCGTCATCCTTGAGGCTCGTCCCGGAGATGTGCGTCGCCTCGACTCCAAATGAACGCTCGTCGGGCGGGGCCAGCGTCGCTGCCACCCGGCGCGAGCCCTCGCATCTCGCAACTACGGCAAAACAGTCTTTCATGTGACCGGTCGCGTGAAGCGTTCCAGCGAGACTGCGCCCGCGCATTGCCTCAATCACGTCTTCCACGATGGCTGGACTCGAGTGGTCAAGAACCTCGCTTGCACCCAGCTCCTTCAACAGGCCGACGTTGCGCGCCGAAGCGGTGGCGACGCACCTGTAGCCCGACGCCACCGCGAGCTGGATGGCGTTGCAGCCAACGCTCGACGATCCACCCCAGACCAGAACGACCTCTGGACGCGCGGTCGGCGAGTGTAACGGTGGCGCGAGAGCCAACTGTGTCCGTCCGTAGAGCCCGCTTGCGGCGGTGCCAAGGCCAAGCGGGAGGACTGCCGCATCAGCGAAGGCAATGTTGTTGGGGATCGGCGCCGCCATGTGGTCCAGCACGATCGTGTGGTGCTGGAACGCACCCTGCGCAGGTTGATTTACGGTTGTCCCGACCGCCTGTCCGATGACTCGATCGCCGACCTTGAACCGCTCGACCGCGCCACCGACCGCCGCGACCTCACCGGAGACGTCGCTGCCGAGAATCGCGGGATAGTCGAGCCATGGCAAAAGCGCGACGTCCTGCAGAATCCAGTCGAGTGGGTTGATCGCGATGGCCGCGTTGCGGATCAATATCTCGTTCGCCGCCAGATGCGGCAGAGCGGTGACACCGATCCTCAGTGGCTGCCCCGGCGCTTTCTGCCAGGCGGCCTGATTAGTCACGGTTTCGGTCATCATCAACTCTTTCTGTCAAGTATTACAGCTGGGCGTTCGTCTGAGCGGTCCAACCGCCAGGTCGGGCGCACGAAGTGGCAGCTATAGCCCCCAGGATAGCGCACCAGGTATTCTTGGTGCTCTGGCTCCGCCTCCCAAAAGGGTTCTTCTGGGTTGATCTCCGACACGACCGGGCCTGGCCAGCTTCCTGATGCCTCGATTTCCGCGATGGTTGTGAGGGCGACTTCCTTCTGCACTTCGGTGGTGTAGAAAATCGCCGATCGATAGCTCGGACCGACATCGCTGCCTTGTTGCTCGTAGGTCGTGGGGTCATGTATCTGGAAGAAGAGTTCCAAGAGCGAGCGATAGGCGAGAACGGAAGGGTCGAAGGTCACTTCCACTGCTTCCGCATGGCCGTAATGTCTCGCGTAGGTCGGATCAGGCATTTCTCCGCCTGTGTAACCGACACGCGTCGAAATGACTCCCCTGGCTCGGCGCAGCAAATCCTCCATGCCCCAGAAGCAGCCGCCTGCGAGAATTGCTCGCTCTGTCGCGGCCGCCCTATTGCCGGTAGGCGATTGGCTCACAGTCCGTTCGCCCTCCTCCGTGTGCGCCACGGTCAAGCCAGCCTCGCGGGATCCGCAGCCTGACTGGCGCTCAAGAGCTCGGTCTGCACGTCCGAACCCCGGATGAGACTCAGATCGACGGGACACCGATCAGCGATCGCGAGGATCCGAGCGCGCTGATCATCACTCAGCGGCCCATCGAGGACAATGGTGCGGGTGAACCGGTCGGGTGGCATCATGTCCGGCACCTTCTCGTGCTGCACGGTCGTGCTCGCCCGTTCGAGCGGAAAGCCCTTGCGGTTCGCATAGAGACGCATCGTCATCACCGTGCAGGCTGCGAGGCCGGCAGATACGAGTTCGTAGGGAGATAGTCCGGTCCCGAGGCCACCGACCGATGCTGGCTCGTCGGCGAACAGAGTGTGCTCGCCGCTGCGGACCTTGAGCTGGAACGTCCCTGCAAGAGTTTCGGTGGAGACGACGCCCTCCGCAACCTCGACCTGCGGAAGATCCGCGCTGAGTGGTGGGAGAAAGCGGCTCGCCCAAACCGCCACCATGGCCGCGGCGTAGTTCGCGTCCGCGACGTCGGTGAGAAGGTGATCCGCGTTGTCGAGCGAGATGAAGCTTTTAGGGTGCCTGGACGCGACGAAGATGCGCGACGCGTGGTCGATGCCGACCACCTGATCCAGCGGAGAGTGCATGACCAGCACCGGCCGTCGCAGGGAGGCAATGGCCTTCTCGACGTCGATCCCCTCAACCGCCTCAAGGAACCCTCGGCGAATGAGGAAGGGCCTACCGGCAATCTCCACCGAGGCCTCGCCCTCGCTCGCGATGGTGTCCAGATCATTCGGTCCGAAGAGGCGCAAGATATGCTGAAGGTCGGCCGGCGCACCAATCGTCGCTACCGCCGCAATATCAGGCATGTCGGCGGCGGCTACGATCGCAGCGGTGCCACCCAGGCTGTGCCCGACGAGGAGGGACGGTGACATGCCCGCCGCCGCCATCGCATTTGCGGCGGCCCGAAGGTCCTCGACGTCCGACGCGAAGTTCACAGGTTCTCCCGTCCCACCGCCGATCCCGGTCCCGGCGAAATCGAACCTCAAGACCCCGATGCCCGCACGCGACAGCGCGCGCGAGATGTGAACAGCGGCGCGACTGTCTTTCCCGCACGTGAAGCAGTGGGCGAAGATCGCCCAGCCCCGCGGCGTCCCTTCCGGCGGTTCGAGGTGCCCGGACAGCGGAGAGCCAGCCCCACTGACAAACGTAAATGATCTTCCTGCCATGTCCATCAAACCTCCAGCACGCGGCTTGGCGGTTGCGCTCTCAGAACCTTCGACGGAGCTGAGCGGAGCGCACCGCCAACCGGTAATCGTCATCTCAGGCTATCATTTATATGTCTGGCGCATATAGACAAGCCCCTATACCATGATTATATGCGCCAAGCATACTTCTGCGACCTGCTTTCCAAAGGCGGTCTCACGGAAGAGGTATCAGTCAGGCGCGTGGGCCAAAGGACTATGGAACTCAATCAAGTCAGCTATTTCATCAACTTGGCCGAGACGCTGAATTTCACAGCGGCCGCTCGCTTGAGCGGTGTGTCACAGCCAAGTCTGACCCGCGCGATCCGCCGCTTGGAAGATGAGCTTGGCGGGCCGCTGATCTATCGCGACGGGAAGAACAGCCGCCTGACTGGCCTTGGCCATGACGTCGAGGCAGAATTCCGGCGCATGGTGGTCGCGATGAAGAGCGTTCGCAATCACTCGGAGCACTGGGCGATGGGGGGGCACCGCGTGCTGGATGTCGCCGTCGCGCCCACCGTCGGACCAAAGGAATTTACGGCATTCTTCGAGAGCGCATTGGCGGAGATGCCATCCATCGAAATCAAGCTGCACTCGCTCCAGTCGAACGAGGACACATCGGAGGTGCTTTCAGGAAAATACCACGCGTGCATCATGCCGCGTGAAACAAGACCGGAACGCAAGCTGGATGTGCATCCTCTATTTCGGGAGCGCTTCGTGCTCGGCTGTTCTGCAAACCATCCCTTGGCTGCCAACGAGATCGTGCGCGGCGAAGACCTGCTCGAGTTTCCTTTCGTCGATCGCCTGAAATGCGAGTTTCGCGATCGGATCCTCGATCACTTCGCGCGACGGGACTTGCTCATGCGACCTCGCTTTCGATCAGATCGCGAGGACTGGGTGCAACGGGTCGTCGCTGACGGCCACGCCATATGCATTCTTCCGGAACGATCGCCGACCGTGCAAGGCCTCGTCACTCGGCCGATCGACGGATTTGTCTTGGAGCGCGAAGTCGTGATCGCGACAGTATCCGGCTCCACGGCAACGGTCGAGATACGGAACATCGCGCAGCTGGCAGCCCGGTATGAGTGGAACTGAATCACGACGTGAAGAGCTTCGGCGCTATGGAAACTATACGCGCAGCGTATTGGATAAATCTGGGGCGCACTGCGATAGTCGGCGCAATGACTGCAAAGATAAATGACAGTGTGTCGAGCTCTCTAAATAGCTGCGCCTAATACCGCTACACTTTTGCCTGACCATGTTTTCCTCCGGGGAATGGGCTGGCGGTTTCCATAAAATGGCGGACCTTTTTCAGTAACTGCCACATTGAGCGGCACTGATGATTACGGGTTATCGTGTCATGAAGTGCCTGCCATAGCCGTTCCACATGATTCACCCACGGCGAGTAAACCGGCTGGTAAATTACCCTGAACTTGGGATTTGCTTTCAACCAGCGCTGTGTTTCGCGGCTTTTATGGATAATGTAGTTATCAACGATCAGCGTGATTGTTTTCGCCCGCCGGTAAGTGGCTTTCAGGTGCTTCAGCAGAGCGATAAACAGCGCTGAACTTTTGCTGTTGCCGCCCACGTAGCTGACTTTACCCGTGCCACTGTGCAGTGCGCCGGCCAGATAGTATTTTTCGTTCTGCCCCGGCGTCACTACCCGTTTCTGCTGTCCGCGCAACTGCCAGTCCGCACCGATTTTAGGATTAAGGTGGATATCCACTTCATCTTCATAAAATACCGGATGCTCTGCGCTGCATTCATCCAGCGCTTTGTGGATTACCGCCATCTTTTCATCTTTATGTGGGTCACGGATACGCAGAGTTGGCGCGGCCCTGCGCCATACAAGCCCCGCAGATGGCAACCAGCGGCGAACGGTTCCTGCATGTAACTGGCAACCGGTTATCTCATTGATTTTTAATGCCAGTAATTCGGTGCTCCAGCGTGAACGTTGATAACCAAAATCGCCGGGAGAATGCTTTATCAGCTCACGTAACAGGGTGCAGATATGTTCAAAAGGCCAGCGTCGGGAGCGCCCTGCGGGTAAGGATTTCAGGCCTTCAATACCTGAGTGCGTAAACCAGTTAATCCAGCGACCAACGGATGAACGAGCACAACAGAGAGTTCTGGCAACATCGCTGACCCGTTCACCCCGATGAAGCATCAGCATGGCCGTGAGTCTGCGGGCATGATTTTTATCGCGCGTTTTATGAATAGCTTTCTGCATCAGGCGTCGTTCGCCACGGGGTATTGGTGCTATGATCGGCATCGCTCAGTCCGGTTGGTGGTTTTGGTTGGTTTGGCGATTGATCAGATCGCACAATCCGGGCTGAGTTCCCTTTCAGTGATCTACTATTCCGCGCATCTATTTAGATTAATTATTGGAGACTATCATGAAGTTTGAGAAGTCACAGGCAGCAGTTGACCGCCTGACCCCCGAGCAACGCCGGATTACCCAGGATTCGGGGACCGAAAGGCCCTTCACGGGTGAGCACAACGACAACAAGGAGCCTGGCATCTACGTCGACATAGTGTCTGGAGAGCCGCTGTTCGCTTCAACGGACAAGTTCGATTCGGGTACTGGCTGGCCCAGCTTCACCAAGCCGATCGTTCCGGCAAACGTGAACGAGGTGCGGGACAGTGCACACGGCATGGTCCGGACGGAGGTCAGGTCGGTACACGCCGACAGCCATCTGGGCCACGTTTTCCCGGACGGTCCTTCCGACCGCGGCGGTCTGCGCTACTGCATCAACTCTGCGTCCCTTCGCTTCATCCCGCGCGACGAGATGGAGTCCGAGGGATACGGTGAATATCTCGATCAAGTAGAGGAGGCTTAACATGCATCAGCGCGCTGTTCTCGCAGGAGGATGTTTCTGGGGCATGCAGGATCTGATCCGCAAGCGGCCCGGCATCATCTCGACCCGTGTGGGTTACACGGGCGGCGATATTCCGAACGCCACGTATCGTAATCACGGCACGCATGCCGAGGGGATCGAGATTGTCTTCGACCCGACAGTGACGAGCTACCGGCACATCCTGGAATTCTTCTTCCAGATCCACGATCCGACGACGCTGAACCGCCAGGGCAATGATCGTGGGCTCTCCTACCGGTCGGGCATCTATTATGTCGACGAGGAGCAGAAGCGCGTCGCCGAGGATACGATCGCCGATGTGGATGCCTCGGGGCTGTGGGATGGCAAAGTGGTGACCGAGGTCCAGCCGGTCGGCGAGTTCTGGGAGGCCGAGCCCGATCACCAGGATTATCTGGAGAAGCGGCCGGGCGGCTACACCTGCCACTTCGTCCGTCCCGACTGGGTTCTTCCAAAGCGGCATGAGGCCGGCGATGTGAGCCCTGCGGCCGGGGCTGCAGCGGAATAGGCTTCGCTGCCGTTAGTGCCGCGCCGATCCGGTTCGCAACCTCCGACGACCGCGTCAATCGACGCGGTCGTCGAACCCGGCCTTGAAGCAGATCATTCCATTCAGCCGCCGTCGCAGTGCCAGGATCCAGATATGACAGACCTCTCCTCCTTTCCCATCACGCAGCGCTGGCCAGCATCTTATCCGGATCGCTTGCAACTATACGCGGCCCCCACGCCCAACGGCGTCAAGGTCTCGATGATGCTGGAGGAGACTGGCCTGCCGTATGAGCCCCACTTCGTCGACATCTCGAACAACGAGTCGAAGGATCCAGCGTTCGTGTCGTTGAATCCCAACGGCCGCATACCCGCGATCATCGATCCGGCTGGCCCTGACGGCCAGCCCATTGGCATATGGGAAACCGGTGCGATCCTCATCTATCTGGCCGACAAGACGGGGCAGCTCATCTCAACAACACCCGCCCAGCGGTACGAGACTCTGGCCTGGGTGTTCTTTCAGGTGTCGGGCGTTGGGCCGACCTTCGGACAGCTAGGCTTTTTCCTGCGATTTGCCGGCAAGGACTATGAGGACAAGCGACCTCGGCAGCGCTTTGTTGATGAATCCAGGCGTCTTCTCGGGGTCCTGGATCACCGGCTGGAGGGCCGCGAATGGATTGTCGATGATTACTCGATCGCGGACATTGCGACGTTTGGCTGGGTGAATGCGCTGGTCGAATTCTACGCAGCGGGCGACATCCTCGGCCTAAGCAGCTATTCGAACGTGCAGGCATGGCTCGAACGCGGGCTGGCGCGACCGGCTGTACAGCGTGGCCTGCGAATTCCTGCGAGGCCTGCATGGGGTCGTCTCAGAAAACGGAAAATAAAGCACGCTAAGCCGGTTGCAGCGGCCGTAGCGGCCTGAACTTGCCCGCGCCGATCTTGGCGCTGCTGCGCCAGAGGTAATCGCCGGTCAGGTTGATGTGCTCCCAGCCGAGCGGCGACAGGTACTGCAACAGGCCGTCATCGACGGCTTGACCGTGGCCACGCAAGGCGTTCGCGGCCCGCTCCAGATAGACCGTGTTCCATAGCACGATGGCCGCCGTCACCAGGTTGAGGCCGCTGGCCCGGTAGCGCTGCTGCTCGAAGCTGCGGTCGCGGATTTCCCCCAGGCGGTTGAAGAACACGGCGCGGGCCAGCGCGTTGCGCGCCTCGCCTTTGTTCAGCCCGGCATGCACGCGGCGGCGCAGCTCGACGCTTTGCAGCCAGTCCAGGATGAACAGTGTGCGCTCGATGCGTCCCAGCTCACGCAGGGCGACGGCCAGGCCGTTCTGGCGCGGGTAGCTGCCAAGCTTCCTGAGCATCAGCGAGGCCGTCGCCGTGCCCTGCTTGATCGAGGTGGCCATCCGCAGGATTTCATCCCAATGGGCGCGGACGTGCTTGATGTTGAGCGTGCCGCCGATCATCGGTTTCAACGCCTCGTAGGTGGCATCGCCCTTCGGGATGTAGAGCTTGGTGTCGCCCAGGTCACGAATGCGCGGGGCGAAGCGGAAGCCCAGCAGGTGCATCAACGCGAAGACGTGGTCCGTGAACCCTGCCGTGTCGGTGTAGTGCTCCTCGATCCGCAGGTCGGATTCGTGATACAGCAGGCCGTCGAGCACGTAGGTCGAGTCGCGCACGCCGACGTTCACGACCTTGGTGTGGAACGGCGCGTACTGGTCGGAGATATGGGTGTAGAACGTCCGCCCTGGGCTGCTGCCGTATTTCGGATTGATGTGGCCGGTGCTCTCGGCCTTGCTGCCGGTGCGGAAGTTCTGGCCGTCCGACGATGACGTGGTGCCGTCGCCCCAATGCTCGGCGAAGGGATGTCGGAACTGCGCGTTGACCAGCTCGGCCAGTGCCGCCCCGTAGGTTTCGTCGCGGATGTGCCAGGCTTGCAGCCAGGCCAGCTTGGCGTAGGTCGTGCCGGGGCACGATTCCGCCATCTTGGTCAGGCCCAGGTTGATCGCGTCGGCGAGGATCGTGGTCAGCAACAGGTTTTTGTCCTTGGCCAGGTCGCCTGACTTCAGGTGGGCGAAGTGCCGGGTGAAGCCCGTCCATTCGTCTACCTCCAGCAGCAATTCGGTGATCTTGACGTGCGGTAGGATCATCGCCGTCTGGTCGATCAGGGCCTGTGCGGTATCGGGCACCGCCGCATCGAGCGGCGTGATCTTCAGGCCCGACTCCGTGATGATGGCGTCCGGCAGCTCGTTGGCCAGCGCCATGCGGTTGACGGTGGCGAGCTGCGTTTCCAGCAGCGTCAGCCGGTCATGCAGGTACTGGTCGCAATCGGTGGCCACGGCCAGCGGCAATTCGCTGGCCTGCTTGAGGCTGGCGAATTTCGCGGGCGGCACCAGGTAGTCCTCGAAGTCCTTGAACTGGCGCGAGCCTTGCACCCAGATGTCGCCGGAGCGCAGCGCGTTCTTCAGCTCCGACAGCGCGCACAGTTCGTAGTAGCGCCGGTCGATGCCGGTGTCGGTCATCACCAGCTTCTGCCAGCGCGGCTTGATGAACTCGGTCGGCGCGTCGGTGGGCACCTTGCGGGCGTTGTCGCTGTTCATGCTGCGCAGCACCTCGATGGCGTCGAGTACGTCCTTGGCGGCGGGCGCGGCCCGCAACTTGAGCACGTCGAGAAATTCCGGCGCGTAGCGGCGCAGCGTGGCGTAGCTCTCGCCGATGCGGTGCAGGAAATCGAAGTCCTCGGGTTGCGCGAGCCGCTGCGCTTCGGTGACGCTCTCGGCGAAAGCATCCCAGGACATGACGGCCTCGATGGCGGCGAACGGATCGCGGCCCGCTTGCTTGGCCTCGATCAGCGCCTGGCCGATGCGCCCGAACAGCCGCACCTTGGCATTGATCGCCTTGCCGGATGCCTGGAACTGCTGCTGATGCTTGTTCTTGGCGGCATTGAACAGCTTGCCCAGGATGCGGTCATGCAGGTCGATGATTTCGTCGGTGACGGTGGCCATGCCCTCGATGGCGAGCGCCACCAGGGTCGCGTAACGCCGCTGCGGCTCGAACTTCGCCAGGTCGGCGGGCGTCATCTGGCCGCCCTCGCGGGCGATCTTGAGCAGCCGGTTCTGGTGAACCAGCCGCTCGATGCCGGAGGGCAGGTCGAGCGCCTGCCACGCCTTGAGGCGTTCGATGTGTTCCAGCATGTGCCGCGAGTTCGGTTTGACCGGGGATTGCCGCAGCCAGGCCAGCCACGTCGTCTTGCCGTTGTCGCGGCGCTTGAGCAGATCGTCGAGGCGACGGCGATGCACGTCCGTCAGCGGCTCAGCCAAGGCGTCGTAGAGACGCCGGTTGGCGCGGGTAATCGCTTCGGCGCTCGCCCGCTCGACGGCGTTGAGGGCGGGCACAATGACCGACTGCCGCCGCAGGTGCTCGATCAAGGCTCTGGCCAGCACGATGCCCTTGTCGGTTTGCATGGCCAGCTCGGTCAGCAACTGGACAGCCTGCCGGTAGTGGCCAATCGTGAACGGCTGGAAGCCGAACACCGTTTGCAGCTCGACCAGGTGCTCGCGTCGGGTCTGCTCACGCTGCCCGTACTCGTCCCAGCTTTCGATGCCGACCTTGAGCTGGTTGGCGACCAGTCTCAGCAATGGCGGGAACGGTGGCTCATCAGCGCCAAGGATGACGCCGGGAAAGCGCAGGTAGCAGAGCTGCACCGCGAAGCCCAGCCGATTGGCCGGGCCGCGCCGCTGCCGGATGATGGAGAGGTCGCTTTCGCTGAACGTGTAGTGACGGATCAACTCATCCTTGGTGTCCGGCAACGCCAGCAGGCTTTCGCGCTCGGCGGCGGAGAGGATCGAACGGCGGGGCATGCGGTTTCCTTCTTCTTGAAAACGTAGGTTTGTGACAAGCCCGCCAAGGCAACCGGCGCGGCACGGGAATCAAGGCATTGCGATTCTCGAAAATAGTTCTTGAAATTCTATTCTTGATTGCATATCATCTCAACGAGTTTCGATAAGAAAGGATGCGCATGCGACCGTCTGTTGTGCTTGACATGAAGCGAAGCGCAGTGCGTGAAGCGGTAGGCCGCTTTCGCGCCGCGAACCCGCGCGTCTTCGGCTCGGTGCTGCATGGCACCGACCGGGATGGCAGCGACCTCGACCTGTTGGTCGATGCGCTGCCCGGTGCCACGTTGTTGGACTTGGGCGATTTGGAAGAAGAACTGAAATCGCTGCTCGGCGTTGACGTCGATCTGCTGACTCCCGGCGACCTGCCGCCGAAGTTCCGGGCCAAGGTGCTCGCGGAGGCGCAACCGATATGAGCGAGAACCGCCTGCCCGATTACCTCGACCACATTCAGCAGGCCGCAACCGATGCGCGCAGCTTCGTGGAAGGGATGGCCAAGGACGACTTCTTGGCCGACAAGCGCACCCAGCAGGCCGTCATCATGAGCCTGATCGTCATCGGCGAGGCGGCCACAAAGGTGATGGATGGCTACGTCGAGTTCACCCAGGCGCATGCCGACGTGCCGTGGCGCAGCATGCGCAATATGCGTAATCGCATGGCTCACGGCTATTTCGACATCAACCTCGATGTGGTGTGGGAGACGGTACAGGAATGGCTGCCGGCGTTGCTCCAGCAATTGCCCGCCGTGCGTCAGGATGCCGACGATGAAGACCGTAACGACAACTGTGAAAGAGGAATCTCCGATGACTGTTGAATCGAGAATATTTTCTGTAGCCGAGTATGTTCAGCCGTCCGAAGGCGAGCCTATTCGTTCCGTTGTGCTTGAAACCCGAGACTCAATTATCGTGGTTTGGCATGTCCATCCCGGGCAGGAAATTGCGGCTCACATTCATCCTCACGGCCAAGACACGTGGACTGTTTTGTCGGGAATGGCTGATTACTTTCAGGGCAATGGGATTGTTCGTGCCCTCAGGGAAGGTGAGATAGCCGTGGCAAGACCGGGCCAAGTGCACGGGGCGCGAAATACAGGTACCGAGCCATTTGTGTTAGTCTCGGTTGTGGCATCAGCCAATGCCGGTTTCGTATTGGCTGAGCGATAGAGCCCAATCTCTGGAGTTGGTCCAATGAGCGGTCGGGGAGATAGGTAACAGACATGCAGCGGACACGGCTGCTAAACCAGGTCGCAAACCTCCTTGCGTCGCAGCGTGCCGCAAGCGACGCGATCAATCGAATGGGGTCGGCATGAGACTGAACACCATCCAGTTCCCGACCGCGTAGCCGCCTGTCCTGCCGATCAGGTCTTGACCATCGACGCCTGGGATCAGTCCTGAATGTTCTTGGAGACCACTACGTTATGAGCCGCAGCCGCCGCAAAACACCCATCGTCGGGCACACGACCTGCGGCAGCGAGCGCGAGGACAAGAAGCTCTGGCATCAGCGCTGGCGCACCCGTGAGCGCACGGCGCTGACCAGCGCGTCGCCCGAAGCCCTGAGCGCCCATCTGCCCCTGCTGGAAAACCAGGCCAGCAGCGTCTGGTCGATGGGCAAGGATGGCCGCTCCTACTGGCCCGTCAAGCGCCAGGCCGCCACGGCGGATCGCATCGCCAATCACAAGGGACGCAACCCGCAAGAACGCGCCTCCCTGAAAAAGCGCCTGCTGCGCAAGTGGATGAGCAAATGAAGCTCTCCTTCCATCAGCACATTGCGCTGTTCTGGATGATCGGTGCTCCGGGCGTCTTCGCGCCCGTGATCGAGAACGCCAAGCGGCCCGATGCCGGCGCCGTCATGGCGTGGGGTGTCGCGATCGTGGCGGTGATGATCCTCTTCACCCCTTTGCTGCTGCGCTGTCCACCATTCCGGCGCTGGTATGGCCGGACGGATGCGCTGTCGGAGCGGCAGCGCCAGGCGCTTGCCGAGCGCGGCCTGCGCCGCTACTACCAGACCGCTTTCGATGACGGCTACGTGCCCCGCGTGATGCCCTACGTGTGGCGCATCATCTGGACGGTCGGCGGGTTGATGGCTGTGACCGCCGTACTGCCTACCAACACCGGACGGCCAGCCTTCGATGCCTTGGTGGTCTTCTCGACCTGGTATCCGATAGGCGTGATGCTGCTGGTTTTCGCGTCGAGGCCCCTTGGCCGGTTGATTCGCCAAAGAGCACAGGAGCGGCGGAAATGAGCACGTCAACCATCGAGGCGCTGGCCAGCGCCTGGGCAAGGATTGCCGAGGAAGCGGAATTCCCCGCTGACTACGAGGGGACTGCCACACCACAAGCGCATCGGGCTAGCGAAGCTATTCAGGAGCAGATTCGGGAGCGCATCGTCGCCACCAACGACATGCGGCTGTTCAGCCTGCTGCACCTGCTGGGTCAGGCGTCGCTGCGCATGGAGCAAGCGCTGTGGCCGGAGGATTACGAGCGGATGACGCGCGAGGTTGAGGAAGCCCTGCGGCAAGCCACCGACGCCAACGCCAGATCGTACACCCACGAAGAAGTGATGCAGGCGATGCAGGAACGCATCGACCGGGCGCGAGACAAGCCATGTTGATTGGCTATGCGCGCGTCTCGACGCAGGATCAGAACCTGGAGCTGCAACGCGAAGCCTTGAGCAAGGCCGGATGTAAAAAGGTCTTCGAGGACAAGGTGAGTGGCACGCGGGCAGACCGGCCTGGCTTGGCCAAGACGCTCGAAATGCTGCGCGAAGGCGATACTTTGGTCGTCTGGAAGCTCGACCGGCTGGGCCGGTCGGTCAAGCAACTGGTCGATCTGGTCGGCGATCTGCACAAGCACGGTGTCCAGTTCAGGAGCCTCACCGACTCCATCGACACCGGCACACCATCCGGGCGGTTCTTCTTCCACGTCATGGCGAGCCTTGCCGAAATGGAGCGCGAGCTGACCGTCGAGCGCACCCGCGCCGGGCTGGAAGTCGCCAAGCAGCTCGGCCGCAAAGGCGGCCGCAAGCCGAAGATGACCGACAGCAAGATCGAGTCGGCCAAGAAGCTGCTGGCCAGCGGGGTGCCGCCCAAGGACGTGGCCAAGAACCTCGGCGTGTCCATTCCGACGCTGTACCGCTGGGTGCCAGCCTCCACGCACGCTTAGCGTGCTTTATTTTCCGTTTTCTGAGACGACCCCTGCATGACCATTATCGCCGCATATTATTACAACGAAGGTAAGCGAGTCCGTGAAATCAGGCTCGATGAGCACGTCGAACTAAACGAGAATCGCTCGGGCTTCTGCTGGATCGCGCTTAGCGAGCCCACCGCAGACGAACTCAGCGCGATCCAGACGACGTATAACCTCCATCCTTTGGCGATCGACAACGCCATGCACCCGCTGTGCCCGCCCAAGCTCGAGGTCTACAACGATGAGTTGTACGTCGTCGCCCAGACCGCCGAGCTGGTCGGCGACCGGATCAGCTACGGCAAGATGGCGATCTTCACCGGTCACAATCACCTTATCACCGTGCGGCACGGCAATGCCGGAGCGCTGGGCAAACTTCGGGAGCAACTCGAGGCATCGCCGACGCAGTTCGGCAAGGGTGTCGACTATGTGCTGCACGCGATCTTGCACCGAGTGGTCGACCAGTATCTGCCCATCTTCGAAATGATCGAGGACGACGTCCTGGCGATGGAGCGACGGTCGCTGCACGATTTCCTCGAGCCAGAAGAGGTGGCGCGAATCTTCGAACTAAGGTCCGAACTCACGCGGTTCCAGCGCACGCTCGGGGCTATGGCCGAGCTGGTGCGAAAGCTCGTTCGCGGCCACTTTCCCTGCATCAGCGCCGAAATGACACCATATTTCCACGACGTCGCGGACCATGTCCACCGCGTGCAGTCCATGGTCGACGGCCTCCTGCTTGTCCTGTCCACGGTCTTCGAGGCCAGCAGCCTTCTGGAAGCGCAAAGGATCGGTGTGGTCACTCGCCAGCTCGCGGCCTGGGCGGCGATCTTGGCGGTCCCGACGGCGATCGCCGGAATATATGGCATGAACTTCAAGCACATGCCGGAACTGGACACGCCATATGGCTACTTCGTCGTGCTCGGAGTGATAGCGGTGTTCTGCCTTCTCCTATTCATGCGCTTCAAGAAGGCCAAGTGGCTATGAGTAACGCACTTCGCGAGCTTCTCCGTCCGCCGAGTCACAGCGCGCTTTGTGCGCGAGCGTGTCCAATCCAGTTCAAGATGAAGGTGCTTCCATGACCTCCCAGGTGACCGACGTTCTAGAAGCAGTCCAGTCATTCATCGCCAAAGGCTATGACCGCGAATACCGCGTCAAGGACGGCAATCTCGTCGATCTCGAACTAGGGTCAACCCTCGATGCATGCAGCATTCGCGTCGATGCGGCGTTGCGCCTCGAGAGCGGGGACGACGGCGAAGATGCCTCCAACATCTACGCGATCACCGATCCGGCGACAGAGCATAAAGGCCTGTTGATCGACGCCTTCGACGTGTTCCACGAAATCTGCCCCCGCGACTTGTCCGAGCGCCTTGTGGCGCATCGGGAAACAGCACCGGCAGGTGACCAGGACGCGCCGAGCAAGCACGGACTACGGAAAGTCTACAAGAGCGAGTTTCACAGCGATCCCGAGCGTTACGTTCTGCGCGAGGGCTTTCCAGACTTCCCGCCATGCCCTTTCGGCCAATCCTTCAGCATCCTCGGCTTCGATACCGCCGAGCAGGAATATGTCTGGCTCGTCACGAGCATCATTCGAGATCCTCGGCTGATCAGGGTTCCATACCAGGGCGAAGACGTCATCAGCGACGAATAGCGGTGTCGCTTAGCCGGAAAGGCTGGCCTTCCTGGCCCACACATCTGCAGGCTGAACTTTAAGAACATCGAAAATTAGGAGGTGATTATGGACTGGAACAAGGACCACATACGAGAAACTATGCTCTTGCTGGAGACAGCAGCGTTGCACAGCGCTCGCGAAAACTACCTGGACTATGTCTCTACCGCTCGGCTCGATCGGAGCGAACCGATCGAAAACGACGAACTAGCTCAGGCCGAGGTCGCGAGCGACTTCGCTGAAGCGCTCGATGACACGCTCCATGACTACGCCAATAAACTCGAAAAGCTCAGGACGATCGATTTCGGCCCCAAGTTGGCCGTCAACGAAGGCGCTGTCGTCAAGCTGTCCGGCCGCCACTTTGTGATCGCGGTGTCAACGAGCAAGTTTACCTGTCAGGGGCGTGAGCTCATGGGCATTTCCACGATGGCGCCGATCTTCGAAGCGATCGAGGGTGCCCGAGCCGGGGAGACCGTGCAGTTCAACGGCCGGGACCTCACCGTAGAAGACGTGGAATAAAGCCCTCCACCGCAGCCGGCGCGCTAGTGCCGAACGCCCTGCATCTCTTTCTGCATGCATACGGTCACTTGCAGCCGCGTTGACCTGGCTCATCAAAGGCAAACTCATGACAACACCTTCATTCTTCATCACCCCCGGATACGGGACGCGCCTGCATGACGCGCTTCATTATTCTCAGGCAATGCGCATTGGTGACCGCGTGGAGATCTCCGGACAGGGCGGATGGAACGACGATCTCGTCATTCCGGAGTCGATTGAGGAAGAGATCGAGCAGGCGTTCAAGAACGTGGAACGGACGCTCGCGACCGCCGGAGCACGCTGGCCGCATGTGGTCCACGTCAATTCCTATCACGTCGGTGGATTCCCTCCCGTGATCAACGAAACAATGGCCAAGCTGTATCGCCACTACATGCCCGACCGCGCTCCAATCTGGACGCAGTTGGGAATCGAAGCGCTGGGGCTTCCAACCATGCGTATCGAAATTCGCGTAACAGCTATCATCGCCTGACCCCGCGGTTCGTGCAGGCGCCGTGCCGCGCTAATCCCGCACGCCCTGCGCCCGCTTCTCCATGCATATCATCGTATCGAGAGATCCGGTTATCATCGGCGTGCTCGGAGAACGGGGGGCCGCCTTGGCCTGGTTGGCGCGCCTCGGCTGCCTGCGGGCGATGGCCAGCACTGCCAGGAGCGTGAGCAACGCCGCCGCATAAAGGAACAGGCCGCCAGGGCCGACGATATTCATTGCAGCTGCTCCTATTAGGGGGCCAGCGGCTGTCCCGATCCCGTTGAGCAACAGAAGCCCGCGCGCGGTGCCGAGTAGCCGACCGGCCGGAAGATCGTCGTTTGCGACGGCGAGACACAACGAATAAATCGGGATGCCAAAGCCGCCGAACAGCGCACCTGCCGCAAGGAGCAGCGGCAGAGGCGCTTCCACCGCCAACGCTACGCCGATGGCAGACGCTGCGGACGCCAGCGCCGCACCGGCGATGACAAGATTCCGGGGCACTCGATCCGAAAGCCAACCGAGTGGCCAATGGAAGGCGAGCGTTCCACCAAGAACCGCAGCCATGAAGGCGGAGATACCGCCCACATCGAGGCCGATGCTCTGGGCGAAGTTCGCGCCCATGCCCCAGAAACCACCGATAGCCAGGCCGGCCAGGAAAGCGCCAGCCGCAGCGAGAGGTGATACGAGGACGAGGTCCCTGAACGCGACCCATTCCTGTTCCACCTGGGCCGGCGGATGACTGGGCAGCAAGGTGATCGGAACCACCGCCGCTGATATCAGCAGCGACACGATGAGGAACAATGTCACGTCGGCGGGCGGTGCGATGTTGAGTAACGCCTGCCCGATTGCCCATGAGCCCATAGAGACAACTCCGAATATCGACAGGAGCTGCCCGCGTGTGGATGGCAATGCGTGGGCGTTGAGCCAACTCTCCGTTGCGAGGATCATGCCCGCGTAGGCGAAGCCGGTAATCAGGCGAAGCGGCATCCAGGCGATCGGCTCCACGAACGCCACATGGAGAAGGGCGGTCATCGAGGCAATGGCCGCGAAGCCGGCGAAGGTTCTGACATGTCCCACGGAGACGATGATCGGTGGCAACACGAGCGCGCCGATCGTGAAACCCGCGAAATAGAAGGACATCATCGCGCTGATCGCGCCGGTCGAGAACCCCTTATGGCCGGCTCTCACGATCAGGAGCGTGCTCAGCAGGCCATTGCCCAGCAGCAGAGCGGCGACGCTCAGCAGCAGCGCCGCCACCGGCGCGAGAACGAGGCCGCGCTTGCCCGCCGACCTCATGGTATCCATCGCCGGGCTCGTTCTCGGGCCTGACTTGAGGGTTGATACTCTGCCGCACTGATGAACTGGTCGAATGCTTCGCACCAGATGACGACCGTGTTGTAGTCACGGACATCGATGCCGGCAGGCACCTCGACGATGAAGCCGTTGAACGTCTTCACATCGCCCACGCGGACTGATCTGTCCTTGATTAGGAGAAAGGCCTCCTTCGTGTCGACGAAACGTGGTGCGAGGTAGAGCTTGTAGTCGGGACCAGGGGCGAGGCGCCCGATATGGGCGATACGGTCGCGCGAGACCCGGATCTCGCCTTCCCCCCAGTGAAGCAGGTCGCTGCCTTTGAGATCGCGGGCCAGACGCCCTGCGTAGAGGGGGTCGGTTCCGGCTGAGGGCGAAATGACACCCTAAGCTTTCGGTTCCTTGGGCCAAAGATATTCGCCAGTCAGTAGAATGTGCGCCCAGCCCAATGGGGATATGTGGGGAAGAAATTCAGGGGGAACATCCAACCCTTCGTTCCGCCGCTCCGTGACGGCATGACCAAGATGGACGGTATTCCAGTAAATGATCACCGCAGTCAATAAATTGAGCCCAGCGATTCGGTAGTGCTGCCCCTCTGTCGTGCGATCGCGAATTTCCCCCTGCCTCCCGATACGGAGCGCATTTTTGAGCGCATGGTGGGCCTCTCCCTTGTTAAGACCGATCTGAGCACGCCGCTGCATGTCCGTATCCAGGATCCACTCAATAATGAAAAGGGTCCGTTCAATACGACCAACTTCACGAAGCGCAACTGCAAGGTTGTTTTGTCGTGGGTAAGAAGCGAGCTTGCGCAGGAGTTGGCTGGGCCTGATTTTGCCAGCGGTCATCGTCGCGGCACAACGGAAAATATCAGGCCAGTTCGCAACGATAAGATCCTCCCGGGCTTTTCCACCTACCAACTTGCGTAACTCCCTGGGGGTCGTATCGGGATTAAATACGTACAACCGCTTCGATGGCAGATCCCTGATTCGCAGAACGAGATTGTAGCCGAGCAGGCTACTGGCTCCGAACAAATGGTCGGTGAATCCTGCTGTATCGGCATACTGTTCGCGAACATGGCGACCGACCTCGTTCATCAGTAGTCCATCGAGAATATACGGTGCCTCGCTCACGGTCGCCGGGATCGACTGACAAGCGAATGGCGCGAACTGGTCGCTTACGTGAGTATACGCTTTGAGGCCGGGAACAGAACCATATTTGGCATTGACCATGTTCATGGCTTCGCCATGCCGCGCTGTCGGGAAAAACTGACCATCGCTCGATGCTGACGTGCCCATCCCCCAGACGCGTGACATCGGCAGTTTACCCTGCGCGGCCACCACAATTGCCAATGCCTGGTTCATGGCTTCGCTTTCAACATGCCAGCGGGCAAGGCGTGAGAGCTGCCAGTAATCATGCGTGTTTGTAGCTTCCGCCATCTTACGCAGGCCCAGATTGAGCCCTTCAGCGAGCAGGACGTTGAGCAGACCGATCCGGTCGCGACATGGAGCCCCGGTTCTCAGATGGGTAAACGCATCTGTGAAACCAAGGGCTGCATCAACTTCAAGCAGCATGTCGGTAATCCGAACGGACGGCATTCGGCGATACAGATCCAGTATGAGTGCCTCGGCACCATCCGGCACGTCTGCTGTCAACCTGTCGATCCGCAACGTTCCATCTTCTATGCTACCGTGCGGAATAGTGCCGTTACGGGCAGCCCGGGCCAGCCGCTTAAGAGCGATCGTGAGTCGCGCCTTTCTGTCTGCCAGCCAATCCTGTGGGTTGGAAGGCACGGCCAGTTTTGCATTTTCCTGCGCCGCGATCATCGGCACCAGTACCTGCTTGAGGTCACCATAGCGGCGCGAATGAGCGAGCCAGACATCTCCGGAACGAAAAGCATCCCGGAGGTGAAAGAGTACCGCCACTTCCCAAAGACGGGTATCTCCTTTTTCCTGAGCTCGTAAATGACGGTTCCATTTGGAGCTGGGCCGCAGGAAACGCCTTTCTGGCGATGCAACACCTTTCATCTCTCCGATCGACAAAGCTGCTGCTACCAATGGTCCGGCGACCGGCGCGGCTTCGAGCTTCAGACAGCGCAACATGCGGGGCGCATAACGACGAAAGCGATGGTATCCCTGCCCGACATATGCAAGAGGCTCATCGGCTAGCGTGTTGCTGAGTTGAGTCCCTGTCGCTACCAGTTGAGCGAGCCGGTCCCATGCAACCGAACTGGCGACAGCCATCTCCAGCGGGGTTCCGTCACTGCGGGCCTCAAGCAACGAAGCTCCCAGCGCGGTGAAGGTACGGATCGTATCCGTGAGTGTGGCTTTAGAGCCGGAAATTGTTTCGTCATGCTGGCGCTTCGCTTCCCGCCAGGTTTTTCCTACGATCCTGTCATGGGTTTCGACTATGGCATCAGCAATCGCCGCTTCCCACTCCACAACACAGACGGCAAGGATCGCCCAGCGGCGGTCCGAAGTGATGTCACGCAAACCGTCGGTGAAGTAGCGTTCACCCTGCCGACGCAGCCGGGCAATGCGATGGGCAGGTATGCTGGCCAAAGCACTATGATTGATATTCAGGGTACGCAGAAATTCGAGCCTGTCGAGCAAACGGTTAGCAGCAGCCGAGTTGTTACCAACCTCGAAGTTGCGAAGCCAGATGAAACGACTGATATTGCCGGCGAGCATTTCACTCAGAAGTTTGTCCAGGTGATCGCGAACATCCGCTGTTAAATTTTCCGCAATCCGCGTTTCAATCCGCCGCTCAGCGGCGACCAGAGCATCCGCGCACAAGCGCTCGATTGTCGATACTGCGGGCAGAATGGTGGAAGTTTCCCGACACCGCACAATAAAACGATGAGCAAGATCCTCGTTTGATCTGGCATCTTCGGCCTGGCCGAAAGTCCACTCCCGCAGATCACGGGCACCACGGCCCGTGAAGGTCTTGTAGCCGTAAATTTCGCGCAGCGTGTCCATGTGCTGCTGACGGGTTTGGCGCCGTGTGGCATAAGTGAGAAGCGCATCAGCCGGAACTCCAAGCTGAGCACCGACGAAGGAAAGGACTTCACGCGGGATCATCTCACCAGGAGCCAGTGCACGGCCCGGATATCGTAAGGCACAAAGTTGCAGGGCAAAGCCAATCCTGTTTTCCGGTCTGCGGCGCTGCCTAATGTTTTCCAGGTCATCATCGCCCAGCGTGTAGAACTTCAGTAGCGACAGTTCGTCCGTGGGCAGATCGAACAGCGCTGCTCGCTGCCGTTCGGTGAAAATATGGCGTCGTGACATACAAATTCGTCCCTTTTGAAGTATAGTCTGTTTTGGACAACAGCCAGCCCATATAAATCAGGGCGTTCCGATACAAAAATCCAGGAGGGTTCAATTGGGACATCGTGCCGCCATTTACTGCCGGGTTTCAACAGCGGATCAGTCTTGTGAACGCCAGGAATTTGATCTGCGAGCCTTCGCCGGCCGTGCCGGCTACGACGTGGTGGGAATATTTAAGGAAACAGGTTCAGGAACTAAACTCGACCGGGCCGAGCGAAAGAAAGTCCTGGCGCTTGCCCAGTCCAGACAAATTGATGCAATCCTGGTCACTGAGCTTTCCCGGTGGGGGCGCTCGACGCTCGATCTGCTCAATACGCTACGTGAACTGGAGAACTGGAAGGTTTCCGTGATAGCCATGAATGGAATGGCGTTCGATCTTTCGTCGCCGTATGGACGAATGCTGGCGACGTTTCTTTCCGGCATTGCGGAGTTTGAGCGGGATCTCATCAGCGAGCGGGTCAAGTCAGGCCTTGCTGTTGCGAAGGCACGTGGTAAGAGGCTTGGTCGTCAGGCCGGAGTGCGACCAAAATCAGACCGACTTTTGCCTAAGGTGGTTGCGATGAGGGCCGAGGGACGCAGCTATCGCTGGATCGCACGCGAGCTCGGTATCAGCAAGAATACCGTCGCTGACATCGTGCAACGACACAGAGCTAACGCTTAGGGTGTCATTTCGCCCTCAGCCGGAACCGACCCCTGATACGGCACTACACGTTCAACGAAACCGACCTGTCGGTGATCCGTCAGCGTCGCGGCGCCGCGAATCGATTGGGCTTCGCTGTGCAGCTTTGCTACTTGCGATTCCCTGGCACCTTTTTGGGCGTCGATGAGCCTCCGTTTCCGCCCCTGTTGCGCATGGTGGCCGCGCAACTCAAGATGCCAGTGGAAAGTTGGAGCGAGTACGGCCAGCGCGAACAGACACGGCGGGAGCACTTGGTCGAGCTGCAAACGGTTTTTGGGTTCAAGCCCTTCACCATGAGCCACTATCGGCAAGCCGTGCATACATTGACCGAGCTGGCCTTGCAGACCGACAAAGGCATCGTGCTGGCGAGCGCACTTGTCGAGAATCTGCGGCGGCAGAGCATTATCCTGCCCGCCATGAATGCCATCGAGCGCGCAAGCGCCGAGGCCATCACCCGTGCCAACCGACGCATTTACGCGGCGCTGACCGATTCTTTGTTATCACCCCACCGTCAGCGCCTGGACGAACTTCTCAAGCGCAAGGACGGCAGTAAAGTGACGTGGCTGGCATGGCTGCGCCAGTCGCCTGCCAAACCGAACTCTCGCCACATGCTCGAACATATTGAGCGCCTGAAATCCTGGCAAGCACTTGATCTGCCCGCAGGCATCGAGCGGCAGGTTCACCAGAACCGCCTGCTCAAAATCGCTCGTGAAGGTGGCCAGATGACGCCTGCTGATCTGGCAAAGTTCGAGGTGCAACGACGCTATGCCACGCTGGTAGCGCTGGCCATCGAAGGCATGGCCACCGTCACCGATGAAATCATCGACCTTCACGATCGCATCATCGGCAAGCTGTTCAACGCGGCCAAGAACAAGCATCAGCAGCAGTTCCAGGCTTCCGGCAAGGCGATCAACGACAAGGTGCGGATGTATGGGCGCATCGGTCAAGCGTTGATTGAGGCCAAGCAAAGCGGCAGCGATCCGTTCGCCGCCATCGAGGCCGTTATGCCCTGGGACACCTTCGCCGCCAGCGTCACCGAAGCGCAAACATTGGCGCGGCCTGCCGACTTTGATTTCCTGCACCACATCGGTGAAAGCTATGCCACGCTACGCCGCTACGCGCCGCAGTTCCTGGGCGTGCTCAAATTGCGGGCTGCGCCCGCCGCCAAGGGTGTGCTCGATGCCATCGACATGCTGCGCGGCATGAACAGCGACAGCGCGCGCAAGGTGCCCGCCGATGCGCCAACCGCATTCATCAAGCCGCGCTGGGCAAAGCTGGTTCTGACCGACGACGGCATCGACCGGCGTTACTACGAGTTATGCGCCCTGTCGGAGCTGAAGAACGCGCTGCGCTCCGGTGATGTCTGGGTGCAGGGTTCTCGCCAGTTCAAGGACTTCGACGAATACCTGGTGCCGGTCGAGAAGTTCGCCACTTTGAAGCTGGCCAGCGAATTGCCGCTGGCAGTGGCCACCGACTGCGACCAATACCTGCATGACCGGTTGGAATTGTTGGAGGCGCAACTCGCCACAGTCAACCGCATGGCTGCGGCCAACGACTTACCGGATGCCATCATCACCACCGCGTCAGGCCTGAAGATCACGCCGCTGGACGCGGCAGTACCAGACGCCGCGCAAGCCATGATCGACCAGACAGCTATGCTGCTGCCGCACCTCAAAATCACCGAGTTGCTGATGGAGGTCGATGAATGGACGGGCTTCACCCGCCACTTCACACACCTGAAGACCAGCGACACGGCCAAGGACAAAACCTTGCTGTTGACGACGATCCTGGCCGACGCGATCAACCTGGGTCTGACCAAAATGGCCGAGTCCTGCCCTGGCACCACCTACGCCAAGCTGTCTTGGCTGCAAGCCTGGCACATCCGCGATGAAACCTATTCGACGGCGCTGGCCGAGCTGGTGAATGCGCAGTTTCGGCAACCCTTCGCCGGCAACTGGGGTGACGGCACCACGTCATCGTCGGACGGCCAGAACTTCAGAACCGGCAGCAAAGCAGAAAGCACTGGTCATATCAACCCGAAGTATGGAAGCAGTCCAGGACGGACTTTCTACACCCATATCTCCGACCAGTACGCGCCCTTCAGTGCCAAGGTGGTCAACGTGGGCATTCGTGATTCAACTTACGTGCTTGATGGCCTGCTGTACCACGAGTCGGACTTGCGCATCGAGGAACACTACACCGACACGGCAGGCTTCACCGATCACGTGTTTGGCTTGATGCATTTGCTGGGATTTCGCTTCGCGCCGCGTATCCGTGACTTGGGCGAAACCAAGCTATTCATCCCCAAGGGCGATGCCGCCTATGACGCGCTCAAGCCGATGATTAGCAGCGACAGGCTGAACATCAAGCAAATACGCGCCCATTGGGATGAAATTCTGCGGCTGGCCACCTCCATCAAGCAAGGCACGGTAACGGCTTCGCTGATGCTGCGCAAACTCGGCAGCTACCCGCGCCAGAACGGCTTGGCCGTGGCGTTGCGCGAGCTGGGGCGCATCGAGCGCACGCTGTTCATTTTGGATTGGCTGCAAAGCGTGGAGCTGCGCCGCCGCGTCCATGCGGGGCTGAATAAGGGCGAGGCGCGCAACGCGCTGGCCAGGGCGGTCTTCTTCTACCGATTGGGTGAAATCCGCGACCGCAGTTTTGAGCAGCAGCGCTACCGGGCCAGCGGCCTCAATCTGGTGACGGCGGCCATCGTGTTGTGGAACACGGTATATCTGGAGCGTGCCACCAGTGCTTTGCGTGGCAACGGTACGGCGCTGGACGACACATTGTTGCAATATCTGTCGCCGCTGGGGTGGGAGCACATCAACCTGACCGGCGATTACCTATGGCGCAGCAGCGCCAAGGTCGGTGCGGGGAAGTTTAGGCCATTGCGACCGCTGCCACCGGCTTAGCGTGCTTTATTTTCCGTTTTCTGAGACGACCCCTGCATACCCCACTGATGTTATCGCTCAGTGTGTTCGCTGGTATCTCGCTTATGCCCTGAGCCTGCGTACCCTCGAAGAGATGATGGCAGAGCGCGGTATTCTTGTTGACCACTCCACTCTGCATCGTTGGGTTATAGATGATGCAGTTTTACCTGAAGCTGGCGCATGTCATACCGTTCGCCCGTGTCAAGGTCTTCGATGTGCCAGTCTGGTGGAAACTGATCCAGGATCTGCATTGCCTCCTGCAGATGCTCCTCAGTCAGCCCTTTGCCGTCAATTTCAGGGGAAAAATGCGTCAATGAGGGCGTTGAACTCATCGTACCTCGGAGGTGAACGGTCTGCAGGAACGGCGTGCCGTCCTCATCGATCCAGTCTTCGTCTCCGGCTTCATCAATAACTAACAGCCTTACGTTGTTTGCGCTGGCGATGGTAGCCATTACTGGAGACTGCGGTATAATCTCTTGAGTATCAGACGCCTGCACGTCTGCATATGGGGTGGCGGCGGTAACGGGGGTGTTGCTGACCGCCTTATACCCCAGCTAAGTGATAAGACTTGGGGGGTTACCTGCTTGCGCAGCGGCAGTGAGTCGCCCCACTGCTCACGTACCTCACTCAGTAGCCGATCGCGTTCGGCGAGCACTTCCCGCAGTACCGCCAGTTCGGACTCCAGCTGTGTCACCGTTGCCAAGGCAGCGTCGCGTTCCTGGTCGGCCCGATCGATGCCGTAGTCAGCCTACTTGGGGGCAGTTTGGATATCGAAAATTATTTTACGTTATGGATATTTTTTGACCTTTTAGATTTTGCTAGGCTTCAGCCTAGGGGGTTGAAGGCCAATTCCGCTTTTTTACTCTGAAAATAAGCAATCTGAAAAATACATGCACCACACAGTACCTGGATGATGGACAGCCAGTGCTGCCCACCGTCTGATAACGCTAGAGAGCTGGCCTCAGCAGACCGTATTTACGTTCACGCTGTTCAAAAGCAAGATGTCCGCCTTCCAGCACGTTGCAGATGGCCTGACGCATGGTGTTTCCGTGCGCCAACTCTCCTGCTTCCAGCGCTCCGCAGCGATAGGTGATCACCTCATCATTGTTGCTGGCCACCAGAACCTGCTCAGCGTCGCAGTTCACTACCAGATTGGCATTGTGAGTCACAATGATGACCTGCCTGTACTGCTTTATCTTACGGAACAGTGGGACGAGATGGTGCATGATAAAGTCGTTATCAAGGTCGTCCTCGGGCTGGTCGAACACAAAAGGTGAACCAAACGGATCAGTAGCGAGCTTGAGGCAGACATAGAACGTACCTCTTTGACCAGCAGAAAGCTTTTCGACGGTCTTACCTTTATAGGTAAACTGCGCCTTGACGCCCAGATAGGCGGAGATCCTGTCCGGACTGAACAGGTGGGCCAGAAGCTCGTGAGGCCCCGCACTGTTAAAATATTCCTGCTTCCACAACAGATTATTCAGAGACATGTCTGTCATTGTCTGTTTGTCGTCCTGAATCTTCAGGATATTTTCATTGCTGATCAGGCGAGTGTAATCTTCAACGGAGTGAACGTTGAAAAGTGCTGCAAGTTTGTCGGTCTGGGTTTCACCCTCCCTTGAGGCGCGAAATTTTCCACCGTTCATGCATCTTAGGGCACCCGCATAAAACGCATCCCGGTCAAACGTCACCTCACCATAAATCCCGATATCCTGCAGGATTTCCACCACAAGAGTCTGCTGATCAGCAGTATAATGCTCCTTAGGTTCAGTAAGGGCATTGAACGCCGCATCCACCGTTTCCTTTTCCTGCCGGATATGTGATAGAACACGATTAATAAGCTCTTTTCTGTTCTCGAGATTTTTCTTACCCAGTTCCAGCCTGCGCTGCGACTCTTCACGCTCAAGTTCAGCACGGTTAATCATCTGCTGATATTCGGTGACTTTATCGAGAAGACCGGATATGTCTTGTTCTATTCCCTGTTGCCGGAACTGATTAATAATATCATGATTTATCGCTCCCTTTACTTCAGATTCTGACTTCGCCAGTATGATCTTATTATTGATAACGCCACGCTGTGGTTCGAAGTTGACATGAGGTATGACGTGTTCTTCAGCTCCCTTCGCATTGATGAAGTCAATTTGGTCGTTTAATTCGCTTTCTTTATCTGATAATTGTTTAAGGAAGTTATTTAACCAGTTTAGATTAGAGTTAATATTCGAAAGGCTTTTACCATTTTCCTGAAATATTCTAATTAGTTCGCGATTTTTCTCGCTGGTCAGTGTATCAATATGTTTCTGTACAGCAGAAATAGTCGAGGTATGATATTCCTCGCGGTTTATAAACTGACCTTTCTCATTCTTCATATTGAAGAATTCGAACAGGCTGCGGAATTCATTCAGGTTCGATTCCAGCTCGTTTCTGAGCGGTACAGGGAAGGACTGGGGGGGAAGACGGAGCATTTTCTTTATCTCATCGCTGATTTTTTCAGGCTCCTGACACAGATCCTTAATTTCACCCTGAGAAACGTGAAGATAGCTGTAAGAGTTATCAATGCCGTCAAACTCCTTAAACTCCCCATCTGTTTTACTGAGCTGGACAGAAAGCCGTTGCGGCGATACAGGACGTGCGCGTACGTTTTCAGGGCGTGATGGCGTAAACCGCGACTGCAGGCCATCCAGTATCAGGCTCTTACCGGTACCCCGGCCGCCGATAATAGCGACCATGTCCTCATTAAGTGGAATTGAAAGCTTTTTGAAGCGGATTTCCTGACCATCAAAAATCTTCCCCTCGACCTCTATTCTGCTGAAATGCACTTTCGCAGTGCGCTGCCGCGGCCAGTCTTCCTCAAGTTTCAGGCGGGCCTCTGGTTCTAGCAGCGTCTGGCGGAGACCTTCAAAACTTGGCTTTGCTTTTACCCAACTAAATAACGTGCCTGTTTTCTCAAGGCCATGTGCATCTGAACACCTGAAGACCGGTTTTTTATTAGCGCCGGGATAGCGATCTGTCATTAAGAAAAACTTCCTAACAGGTAGAGAGTCCTGAGAGCTGTCGAGAATTATATGCCCCTCACGATCTATCTGTGTTGCCACCTCTTTGGATCGCCCCTCACCGTTTGGCCTGTAGCCACCATAGCCATTTGGACAGACAGCTATAATGGCTTCGCGGAAAAGTTCAAAATGCGAAGAAATATGTTCGCAAAGAGCTTCGAAGTTGACAGTGATTTCGGAAATACTTTTTCCACTTTCTTTCAGACTCAACTCTGAACAATAAACAGGTCTGCCTGCGGCAGATTTCGTTGCTATCGTCAGGTTTGACAATACCTGGTTTATCTTAAAGGTCGGGATTTTTTCAGAGAATAAACAATGGATGTTTATCCAGTCTCCCTGTTTGTTTGGTTGTGCGAGACGGAATTCTACATTTGGCAAAACAGTGATATTCAATCCCTGCCTATCTATTTCATCTCGTATGGTTTCAATCTCGTTTTCTGCCAGGAAAAAATAATTTGTCAGACCAATAAGCGTTATTCCTGACTCTCCCAGTTTTTTTATAAATGCCGGAATATCTTCCTGACCTTTAAATGTACTTGCCATCCACGTCATGGGACTGTGAATATGCAAATCCCATTTATTCCACTCAGAGCCTTTCATTTTTTTATTCTCCGTATCCTGCTGTTTACCTGCTGTGTGTGTGCGCTCAATCATAAGCCAGACTTAACAGGCGCACCACAGTAACGTCACGGCTTTGTGGGGCATTACAAACGACGTTTGGGATTACCCGGTTATCGGAACGAAGCACCTTCTAAAATCGAAAGGTCAAAAAATAGCCTAAACGTACAATAATTTTCGATATCCAAACTGCCCCATACTTACGGACCGCCAGCCACTGCAGTCCCAACTGGCCAGTTAGCAGTTGCTGAAGATCAGGCGGTACCACCTTGAATTAGGGTTAACAGGACCGCCCACTGATTGAGCCGCAACTGCGGCTTTTTTCTTCCCTTCGTTTAATTTAGCCCCTCAAAAAGCTAAACGAAAATCTTTAGCTAAAAAAAGGTTTGAATCACAAATAACCATTGTGTAATCTAGCCTTGACAAGGAAAAAGAGTAATAAAAAACTAAACAAAAGGAGTGTCTTTAATGGCAAAACCAGAAACAGATGCGATCAAGGCGTTAAAAGATGCAACGATGATCGGCTTTGGCAAAGTCGAAGAAGCATTAACCCAGCTAAAAGAGACGCAGTCTAAACACGCGAGGGCAACTTACCAGGGAATGACCTCATCCGGGAAATCTCGTTACGTTGCCGCTCTCGTAGCTGAAGTCGGATCACAAGCCGAGGTTAGTCGCATGCTGAACCTTACCCCAGGCCGAATCAATCAGCTCGTAAAGTCTGAAAAAAACCGTAAAAATGGTAAGTGAGGGGGGGCAATCCCCCTTTTTTAACTATTGCAGGCAGAGTGAGTTTTGTTCCACCGAGCTTCAGCCCCAAAACAGTCTTGGCGTGGGATAATTTCCTAATTCCAAGCGGACCACATCATAAACCATCCGGAAATGCCCTGACATCCGTGCGCCAGCGAGCCATTCCATTCCATTGCTCCTTATGTTCGCCAGCGGCCAGCTCCAGCGTCCGACGAAATGCTTTCACGCATTTCCGGACTTCTGTCTTCATGCCTTCGCCTTCCCGCCGGTCAACTCTTGACGCGCCAGGGCCAGCAGTTCGCCCTGCAAGGTCCGGTTTTCCTCTCTTGCGGCCTTCAGCTCCGCCTTCGTTTCCAGCAACTGCGCCGCCTGGTGTTCGTCGGTGGCGGTCAGTCGCGCCACTTGCTCGCGTAGCGGCAGCGCTTCGGCCCGCAGCTCACGGACCTCTGCCAGCAGACGGTCCCGCTCGGTGACCACTTCCCGCAGCACCGCCAGCTCGCTCTCCAGCGTCGCCACCTGCGCCAGGGCGGTGTCGCGCTCCAGGTCGGCCTGCTCAATATCGGCGTCGGCCTGCTCGCGGGCCGCCAGCGCCCCGGTTTCCGCCTGTTTAACGGCCGCCTGCCACAGCAGGGTCAACTGACCGGTCAGCAGCTGCGCCAGCTCAGCCGGCAGCGCCGACACCTGGTCGTTCTCCTGCGCCCGCTGCCGGGCGCGGAACGCGCGCATCACCGGGGAAATGGTGGCCAGCGAGCCGCCGCCGAGGTGGTCGCGTACCTGGACGTTGGTCGGGTTCGGGGTGCCGGCTGCGATGAGGGCCGCCGCGGCGTCCTCAATGCGACGGACCATGTCGGGGGAAGGCAGTTTGCTCATGGAGTGTCTCCGTGGGTGCGTTATATGCACAGTGTATCCTGTGTCTGAAAAATATACAATACAGCCAATACAACCAATACAGTACGATACGGTTAATACATACAGTACGCACAATATAGTCAGTGTCTCTCTTTTTCCAGTCAGATCCGAAAAACGGCATAAGCGGATCTGCACTTTTTCTTTTATGAACGGTTGTATCCCTGTATCCCTGTATCCCTGTATCCCTGTATCCCTGTATCCCGTAATTTTTCTGTACCTCTGTGCATTACAAGCCATTGTTTAACATTCTCAATCGTTTATGCTTTGAGGGTCTGTCAGCACAGCGACAGATACATCGTCCTGCCGGGCATTCTGCCCGGGGGACAAAACATCAAAACGATGGAGATTAAGCCTATGGCTTATGTAAATCCTTACCAGAAAGGCGGTGATCAATATGAGTTTAAAATCAGGGGTAAACCTAAACGACGAAGTTAATCAGACTGTTGAAACTTCTGTAAATGCAGACATGAATGAACAGGACGTGGCAGCTCTCGATAAAATCGGGAAGTTACAGGACGAACAGCTCCAGCGGTACGGAATGACCGTGCCATCAGGAACTGAAGTGTTCCGGCTTCAGCTCGGTAGTCACGGCGGAAGCAGTGTCTTTTTCAATCGTAATGGCGAGGATTGCCGTTACAGTCTTAATGATGGTGAGAATGGCTCCATGTACGTGGCCCAAACTCCTGACACGGCAATGAAGGAAGTGTTTCAGCATAAAAAAGGGCTCAGGGAATCGGATCTCGATAATTACATGATGGGCACCGTAGCTATTGAGAAAGATATCAGGGTCCTTCAGGTCAGTAAGCTGATTAAAGGCAGTGATTTAAGGTTGAATGATGTGACAACGGCAACACGTGCAGTTACTCATCATCTGGCTGAAAAGGTTCATTCAGCAGGGTTTGACGGAATGGAGTTTCCGTCAAATGTCACCGGTGACCCATGCCTTGTTCTATGGCATGACGATCCAGCCGGAACCGGGCTGGCGACAACCCGGAGCCAGACAAGTCTCAGTCAGTTTGAATATCAGGGTAAGGAAGCGGCGGATATTCTTGTTTATGAACTGGGAATTCCTGTTGAGGAATAACTGATAAAGGGGGGGCAAGCACCCCCTTTCATTAAACTGCGTTCTGTGTGCCGTAATTGCGAGCCAGCCGGCGTAATTCATTCATCACTTTTTCATCCGGATTGCCTTTCAGAACGTCGGCGACGGTAAACGTACGTCCTGCAGGTTTCAGGCCATCCAGGACAGTATTTCTCTGTTCCATAAAGAAAGAATATTTCATTCTGTCACTGAAGCTGCTCAGCATAGGCAGCAGTTCGGCCACACCCCGGAGCACACCTTTATCCGAGGTCTCTTCCTCATCAGTGAACTGAAACACCGGGTAATAAAACTCACCGTCAATATCAAGGGCAAGTAACTGATCGGTATCTTTCCAGGTTTTAACAGTGGGTTTACTCTTGCCCACCATTTCTGCAGCTTTAGCTGAGTTGTAAACCCCGCCGTCATTCTCCAGCGTCTGAAGGAAAAGGGCCTTACTGTGTAAACGTCGCTGCTGACGTTTTTTTTCCGGCGTCAGGCTGTTAACCGCACGATTTTCAAGAAACTTCAGGATGGTATCCATGGTAAAAATCGCGTCGGTCTTCCCCATGCTCTCAGGATCAATCGGTGTTTTCCCTGACCGGACTTCCTCTGCCAGATCCTGAAAAAAATTCTGAAGACGCTCTGCAGCAATGCTGTTGCCCATAAAATTATGCATAGTGGAGGAACGATCATTACCGTTTCGTTTTTGGGTTGGTGTGTTCATAAAACCTCCTTTTCGATTTCATGCCTTACATATTACGATAAATCGTTAAGTTGTGCAAGTTTTGTTCTTGCTCCGCTTTTATAGTTTTTAGCTATTAATCTATGTGCTTTTTTTGTTTTTACTTATCACATCATTTTCAGATCCGAGTTCTGGTAGTCCCGGATCCGCTGACCGTTACCCTCCCCCACTACCCCGACAAACACAACATGTGCTACCTGGTCAGTTGGGTATTCTTCTAGATGTTGTGTTTCTCCCCTGCCCGTGACAAGGGGATCCTGCACCGGAAAAGGCCGCTTTGCTTATTCCCTAACCGTGCTACACTTCCGGAAAATCGTTAAATGCAAAAAAATCGGATCATGCCGGGACGGGTATCCGGTAATTGCGCTATGTGGTTATATTCCAGTTAACGATAACTGACGTGATCTTTTCTATAGCTAATAACTATTATTCGTATTATCAATATAGTGATGATAAGGACAGAAATTATATGGAGTTTCCTGAACTGTTGGGCATGGTCTGGGATGAAAGGGATGACAATGTCCTGTGGTTCTACCGGACGAGCCAGCCTACCGATGATGACGCTGTGTCTATGACCTTACTGTTGTTGTTGGACGACGCCGGAGAGGAAGTGGCCCGGCGCCTTTACGCCCCGGGCAGTAATGGATGGAAAATGACCGACTATCCCCGAGATCCTCCTCTGTTCCCCCTGCCGACAAGTGCGATGGCACTTGATCTCTCGGATGAAGAACTGGTGTGTTGGCATATGTCGTTACTGGATAGTGAGTTCGAGTGTCCGGATCTTCGTCCTGCTTGGCTCAATTAGAGACTGTGAGCCTTATGCCGGGCGCATAGCCTGTCGGGTTATGTTAAGGGGCAATTGTTGCCGTTTGAGCCAGGCCGTTATATGGCAACCAGGGCTGACGGGATTTATCATTTATAGAGTCATACAGAGAGGGACTGGCGTTATGGGAAGCATGAAAGACCTGATGCTGGATATTGAAGCGGAACGATTTGATGAATGGCTTGCGGAAAATTACCCGGATGTTGTCCCCGACTCTGAAGAATGGGAGCATGCCGCGAACCTGTACTACTGGGAGCAGGAGGCGCTTGCCGATCAGGCTCAGTGGGATCATGAACACGGGCTGTTTGTGGCTTCCCTGAACAATGTTCATCAGCGTTACCTGCACGCAAATCAGGAGCTGAAGAAGTTATATGCCCTGCTCGATAAAGAGCAGCCTGAACTGGTGTACAGGATGTCGTTCGTCCATGCCGTGACGGTGATGGAGGCGTACCTGATGTACTGCGCCAGGGCCCTGCTGGAACATGACTGGCCTCTCAAACGGTTTCTTGATGAGTTCTACCTGAAATCCGCACCACGGGTAAGTAATAAAGAGAAACTCGCGGCGCGCACAATGGATATTGACCTGTTCAGGCCAGCGGCTCGGAATTATGTTTCCCGAATGACGCTTCATAATGTTAAAACCATTGAGCGCTATTTCGGGACCGTGCTGCACATCCCACCCATCTGGCCGGTTAAGCCGCTGGGCATCATCGCAGACTGGCGAAACGACCTGGTGCACCGTAACGGCGTGGATGAACAGGATGTGCCAATAACGATATCCGCGCAGCAGCTACAGAATGCCCTGCAGAGAGTCTCTGACCTTATAGAGGCTGCACACCAGTCCCTGCGCCTGGAAGTGGGCTATTTCGGAAACTTGCGTAATGAGGAAAACCGGGAAATTATAGCGTCAGCACTGAACATACCTCCAGCCGGAGAGGCCTCCTGATGACCGGGCTCGTTACCCTGGGGCAGCAGCCAGGAACTGCAGCTCAGCTGCCAGTGTCCATCGACTACCCGGCTGCGCTGGCGCTGCGCCAGATGGCACTGGTACAGGACGAACTGCCGAAGTACCTGCTGGCTCCGGAGGTGAGCGCCCTGCTCCACTATGTGCCGGATCTGCACCGCAAGATGTTGCTGGCTACGCTGTGGAATACCGGCGCCCGGATTAACGAAGCGCTGGCGCTGACAAGGGGGGATTTTTCGCTGGCACCGCCCTACCCGTTCGCGCAGTTGGCCACGCTCAAGCAGCGGGCAGAGAAGGCCGCGCGAACCGCAGGCCGGCTCCCGGCCGGCAGCTCGGCACACCGCCTGGTGCCGCTGTCTGATCCGCAGTACGTCGCGCAATTGCAGACCATGGTGGCCACGCTGAAAATTCCACTGGAGCGACGCAACAAGCAAAACGGTAAAATGGAGAAGGCGCGTATCTGGGAAATCACCGACCGGACGGTGCGGACTTGGCTGTACGAAGCAGTAGAAGCAGCTGCCGCCGACGGCGTGACGTTCTCCGTACCTGTGACACCACACACGTTCCGCCACTCTTACGCCATGCACATGCTGTATGCGGGTATTCCTCTCAAGGTGCTGCAAAGCCTGATGGGCCATAAGTCAGTGAGTTCGACGGAGGTGTACACGAAGGTGTTTGCGCTCGACGTGGCTGCACGGCATCGTGTTCAGTTTCAGATGCCGGAACTTGACGCCATTGCCATGCTGAAGAGGAACCTAATCTTGTAGGCTATCTTTAATCCCTCACTGGTGCCAGGCACGCTGATGCTAGGCTGAATACCAGGGTGTATTGAAGTGCTTTCATTTTTAATGATACATATTATGTACACTTTTTGTATCTAAATGGGATTTTTTTGGGTATATATTGGTGTTTGTGCTATTTTGTACTTATTGGGTATTTATTATGTACATTTTATGGATGTTTAAGATATGAAAAAGGCATTAAATCCATACACTGGAATGATAGTTGCTGTTGGGATTAAAAAGGGTGGTACAGGGAAGTCGATGATTGCTCTGAATATTGCGCCTGAGATTAACCCTGATGTGTTTTACGATACGGATGACACTTCATCTATTTCTACATTCAATTCTTTCAGGCCAGAGGGCAAGCGTTGGAACGTCATTCGTCTTACAGATGATATGGAAGGCGTTACCAACCGATTCATTACTGAGCTAGTAGCAGCAAAAGAGCAGGGTAAAACCGTTCTTGTTGATTGTGGCGGCTTTGACTCAGCGCTGACACGTGCTGCTGTTGGTGCGGCAGATCTGATTATCTCCCCATTTATTGACGATCCTTCGGAGATTCTTGGACTGCAAAAGTTCAGTGAAGTACTGGAGCAGATCTCAAAGGATATGGGCGAGAAGAAAATAGCCCATGTTCTTTTAAACAAGGTTCATCCCCAGCGTACCAATTTTACAGATGTTGATACATTCATAAGCCAGTTCGATAACCTTGTTCGCTTTGATACGGCTATTCCTACAGACAAGACTCTTCCGGCTAGATTTGGTGAAGGGATGGGGATTGTTGAACTGGTTGCGACTCGCCATGGCCGAGCTGGAAATGCAATGCGATCACTGTTCCTTGATATGAGAACAGCTATCGAAAAAGTATGATTTAAGCATGTTTTCGATACTAAAAATGTACATATTTTGTATTTAAAAGGTTTATTATGTCTACTACCAAAAAAAACCTATTCAACCGCCTTACTGAGGCGTCAAAGAACGCTCCCTTGCAAGAAAGCGCAGGCGGTGATGTGAAGAAACGCATTCTTCAGGAACAGGAGACTCCAGTACCTGCGGTAAAGAAAACGAAGGTTGGCAGAAAGCCTAAGAATTTGCAGATACCGGAAGACCTGTGGGAGGCATACGATTGGCTTAAAGAAAACAATACAACCAGCCTGCTTATGACTCCTTACATCCTGGAAGCTTTCCGGGAAAAACTGGCAAAAGACGGGGCCTTTGATAAAAATAAATAAAATACATTATTGATACACTAAAAATACTTTTTATGTACATATTAGGTATTCTTTTTGTATTAATTAAGTACGGCATTCGGTATATCCTTCCAGCGTGTAGTGTAAGCCGGTGACAACATCTCTCGTTTCATTTGCCATTCTGGGGCGATCCCTCGCCCCGCAAACCAAACTTTTCCCAACCCCGAATGGTTGATGCTGTCGAGTACTTTCATCAGCTCATCGCTTCGCGGAGAGGGCTGCACGTCGTCAAACAGGTTCAACTGTGAGACACCCGTTGGTGTAAAATCATTGAGCATGATTCCAGCTTTGGCATAGCGATATCCATCCTGCCAGATGCGCTCCAGACATTTCATAGCAGCGGCGATGATATCCCTGGTATCACGCATTGGCGTTGCCAGCTTCTCACTGGCCATGTTGCTGTAATATGGTTCGTTGACGGCAAAGGGCGACGTTTTTATAAACACCGCAATATGCTTGCAGTATTGGTGCTCTTCGCGCAGCTTCTCAGCAGCGCGTTCTGCATACTGGCAAATAGCCTGGTGCATGGCCACTTGTGTGGTGACCCTTTCGCTAAAAGAACGGCTGCAGACAATCTGCTGCTTCGCCGGAGGCGCTTCTTCCAGGCTGATGCAACTTTCTCCATTCAACTCTCGGACCGTTCGTTCCAGCACGACATTGAAGTTCTTTCGGATGAATGTTGGGTTCGCCTGTGCTAGTTGCAGGGCCGTTGTGATCCCCATAGTGGCCAGCCTCTTCGAAATGCGGCGGCCGACGCCCCAGACCTCCTCGACAGGTTGCAGTGAAAGCAGTTTTTCAGTTCGTCTACGGTTGCCGGGAGTCAGCGCAAGCACGCCTCCAAACTGGGCCCATTCCTTTGAAGCCCACTGTGCTGATTTTGCTAGCGTTTTTGTTGGACCCATTCCTACGCCGATCGTTAAACCTGTACCATTCTGGACGTGACCACGCAACTGCCTGCCAAAATCCTCAAAATTCATGCAGTTGTCGATACCTCGGATATCAAGGAACATTTCATCAATACTGTACTGCTCGACACGTGCTGCCAGCTCCTCGATATGAGCCATGACTCTGTTAGACATACTCGCATATAGTTCATAATTACTTGAAAAAACATAAATTTTTCCAGATATACAGGTTTTTTTTAGCTGGAACCATGGTACCCCCATTTTGATACCGAGCTGTTTTGCTTCCTTCGAACGGGCAATCACGCAGCCATCGTTATTGCTGAGTACGATCACTGGCTTATCCCTCAGGTCCGGACGGAACACTTTCTCACAGCTGGCGTAGAAGCTGTTGACGTCGGCGAGAGCAAACATTAGTTGCAACTCCGTGTTTTATGGACGAAGGCCGTAACCACTCCAAATATCTGCAACTGCTCCGGGTCAGGATACAGGGTGGGATATGCAGGGTTCATAGCTTGGAGGGCTGGGTGGGGGGTAAGCAGCAGGCGCTTCACAGTGAATTCGCCCTCCAGTTCGGCGATCACTATATCCCCATGCTGCGCTCGTTCGGCTTTATCAACAATAAGCAGATCACCACTGTGAAGCCCAATATCGGACATAGATTCGCCGATGGCCCTGACGAAGTACGTTGAACTGCGCCGCTGAATACAGTAATCGTTCAAATCAAGCTCGCTTTCCATGTAGTCCTGGGCCGGTGATGGAAACCCACAGGGAACTCTGTCAGTGAATAGCGGTAATGCGAGCATATCCGGTTCCTCTGCTGCTTTTATAAACTGTATTGATGTCATTTTGCTCACCTATTCACTGTATTTATATACAGTCATTATTTTGGGGATTTTTAGATAAAGCAAGATGTAGCAGCAGTGTTTATTTCAATACTCTGTTTCAACGAGAAAAATAGTGAGGTTCAGAGGACTATTGCAAGCGCTGTCTGTGCGCTTTTAGTTCTCAAATTATTCTCAAATTGTTCTCATTTTCGCTTGATTAACACCTTCAATGCAGTACAATTCATATTGTTCTCAATTTATTCTCAAATTATTCTCGTGACGACAAAGGTGGGTACAATGAAAGTCTTTATTGATGATGGTTCAACCAATATCAAATTGCAGTGGGATGAGAAGGGCGTGACTAAACAGTCCATCAGCCCTAACAGTTTTAAGCGTGAATGGGCTGTTGCGTTTGGTGCCCAGCAGGCGTTTAACTATATCCTCAATGGAGAGCATTATTCCTTTGATGCCATCAGCCCTGACGCAGTTGTAACGACGAATGTGGCCTGGCAATACAGTGACGTGAATGTCATTGCTGTTCACCATGCCTTGCTTACTTCCGGCATTTCTCCTCAGGAAGTAGACATTATCGTTACTCTGCCCCTGGCTGAGTATTACGATAAAAACAACCAGCCAAACGAAGCCAATATTAAGCGTAAGGTGGATAACCTTTTACGTCCGGTCGAGCTGAATGGCGGCAGTACATTTACTATCCGCCAAGTCGATGTGATGCCTGAATCTATCCCGGCCGGCTTTGAGGTGGTGAAGAATCTCGATGAGCTGGACTCTTTACTGATTATTGATCTGGGGGGAACAACGCTGGATATTTCTCAGGTTATGGGAAAAATGCGTGGAATTTCCCGTATTTTTGGTGATTCCTCACTGGGGGTATCGCTGATTACCGGAGCCGTGAAGGATGCTCTCTCGCTGGCTAGAACTAAGGGGAGCAGTTATCTTGCAGACGACATTATCATTCACCGCAACGACGTTGAGTATTTGGCGTCCCGCATCAATGACACCTCCCGCATAGCTCTTGTCCGGGAAGCCATAGAAGGTGCACATACCAAACTGGTGAATCGCGTGATTGATGCAGTAAGCCGCTTTGAGGGATACTCTCATGTGATGGTCATCGGAGGTGGTGCGGAACTCATTTCAGATGCCGTCAGAAAACACTGTGCGGTCAGGGAAGGGCGTTTCTACAAAACCAGCTCGTCTCAGTTCGACCTTGTTAACGGCATGTACCTCATCGGATAATCAATATGGATACGCGACGCAAAATAACGTTTTACCTGAATCCTGAAACCAATGAAGCGGACCGTTTTGTCTGCCAGAAAACAGACGAAACCCCTCAGGGAGACAGGGGACGTTTGTGGCGTGCGGCGTTGCTGACCGGTTTTGCTTTTGGCAAGCAGGATGAACGGCTACCATATTTATTCAGCGAATTGCTGAATAACAACACCTCGTTTGATGATCTGCTTCAGTTACTGAAAACAGTTTATCCGCGAGAAACGGAAGCGCTGTTGCAGGGACAGGGCAGGGGAGCGACGGTCTTACCAGCCGTACCTGCACCCGATCCCGTTTCTTCGGATGAAGAAACCCGGGCCAATGCCCGGGGGTTATTCGGGACCTCGAATAATGGATAAGGTTAGGGATCATGGCCGGGAAGTCCGTCAGTTTTTGAAGGCTGCTCGTGAACTGCAGGCCCTGGGGCTGATAGAGGATGTCGAAAATAAGACGTTGGCAGCCCTTCAGGGTGAGCTTGTCAACCGTTCTTCTCTTGGTGCGGGTTTTAAGCAGAACTATCCAAGACATGGTGCGCGCTGGGAAGAAGACGAAAAAGAAAAACTGGTCGCACTGGCTCAAGCTGGCATGCTCGATGTCGATGCTTTTGCTCAGGAATACCAGCGTCGTCCAGAATCAGTTATTACTTACATGGTGCGTCTTGGTTTGTTGGATAAAACCCACGATCCGCGCTGACACTGCCAGACTATGAATTGGCGGCGAATCTGTCCGCCCCCCTTATTGAGTCAACCTTCACTCCATCGTCAGCAGTTACTCCCTCCCTCCGCTTAACAGTCGCACCGTGCCGGAAAAATTCAAGCCGCCGGCTGCTGTGCCCGTTCGCATTCCTTCCCCCTGGTCAGTCATTTGCGCTGCGGCCTTGCGTCCGGAGCTGGATTTTTTCCCTGCTCATCAGTTGAGTGCTGTTAGCCCGTGGTGTGGTTTCATCAAAAAGGATGTCGCTGCGCTCAGTTTTCCTCGCCGCCTGACGGCGGAAAATAATTCACCTGAATCTTCATCACCACCTGTTAAATCACACCTGCAGCCCGATGACATATTGGCAGCCCCCGCTGATGGCGTGGCGGCGGGCTGTGCCCGTCCTTCAAGCCGCTTTCGCGGCATATCCTCGCCGGCGATACGGCCCCCGACTCGGTATTCCACGGTCGGCCTGACACGCGGCGGTGCCTGCCTGCCATGACATCGGGCAGCAGGGAACGGTGGCCGTACCGGCCTCCTCCTGCACCCCTCGAATGGCGAGGTATTCCTTATGTCCCGATATATCCTGGGTGATTCCGTGCAGGTGATGGCCGACTTTCCGTCAAACAGCATTGACTTTGTGCTGACCGATCCCCCTTATCTGGTCGGCTATACCGACCGCAGCGGTCGCAGCATTGCCAACGACAAAAATGATGAATGGGTGCGGCCGGCGTTCCGTGAAATGTTCCGGGTGCTCAAGCCTGACAGTCTGGCGGTGAGTTTCTACGGCTGGAACCGGGTAGACACCTTTATGGCCGCCTGGAAACAGGCCGGGTTCCGCGTCGTCGGGCATATGGTGTTTACCAAACCCTACGCCTCCAAATCGGCCTTTGTCGGCTACCAGCATGAGTGTGCCTACATTTTGGCGAAAGGGCGCCCGGCATTGCCGGCGCAACCGCGCTCTGATGTGCAGCCCTGGGAATACACCGGCAATCGTCACCACCCGACTGAAAAGCCGGTTTCCATTCTGCAACCGTTGATTGAGTCGTTCACTCAGCCCAGCGCGATTGTCCTCGATCCCTTTGCTGGCTCAGGTTCGACTTGTGTCGCCGCCGATCAGGCCGGGCGGCGCTATATCGGCATCGAGCTTTTGGCGCAGTACCACACCATCGGTCAGCAGCGGTTGCATCGCCTGCGCGCCCAGTACGCAGCATAATAAAGGGAAATCAACGATGAACTACACCGGGAATGAAGACCTGCGCGCCGCAATTGCGGCACTGTCCAACGACATGTGTGAGATGCACCTGCGGCTGCGCGAGCTGGTCAGCGTGTATTTCTGGAACAGCGAGGTGTTGGCTGAATGCCTGGCCGGTCAGATCCTGCGGGACGCGCACGATCGTTACGTCGAAATCTATCAGGCTATCAACGAACTGGATCACCATTTCAAAGATTGAACCGCAGGCATTATGCAGCCGGGCAGGGAAACCTGCCCGGGTTGCCTCGCTGTAAGCCTGCGGACGCCAGGGCGCATCGAACGCCCCGCGTCCGTAGAACCGCCACGCGGCACTTGCCGGCGATGCCGGCGCCGCAAAGGACGCTGGCTGGGCCTGCCTACACCTCTCTAAATCTTTTCCCTTTGCGGCCCCGGCGTAGTGACGGCCTGTGCCGTACCCAAACGCTAGTCCGGCACGGTCGGGCTGCAAGGGTACGCTTCGCCGCCTCCTCACCCGTTCGCACCCGTTACGGCGCATTCAGCCCGCAACGGGCTTGCGCTGCGGCTTGCGGTGGCGCCCCTGCCTCCCTCCCTCGGGGCCGGCCTTTCGAATGGGTACGGCACCGGCCGGTGTCGCGAACCCTGAAACTCTGGAGGTAGTCCCATGCAACATGCTCATTCCGTCACGCTGCAAGTCTGTGAATCCGATCGTCTGTCGTTTCTGCCGGATCTGTTTGGCGAGGATTTTTTGCCCGCTGAAATGCAGGTGTATTCCCTCGCCGATCGCTATCTGCCGCAGTACACCGGCGGGTTTTGGCACTTCATCCGTTTACCGGAGGGGGGCGGCTATATGGCACCTGACAGCGATCGTGTGCACCTGATCAACGCTGATAACTGGTTTGACAAGACCCTCAGCGGTGACGCCGCCGGTATCGTGTTGACGGCACTGGCCATCAATCGCCGCTGTTGGTTGCATCACGATCGGGGCAATGCCGGACTGGTGAAGTTGCTTATGCAGCGGGAAGAGCAGCTTTGGCGCTATATCGAGACGCACCCGGAACGCGCCGACATCTGCCGCGCGCTGGACTGACAGGGATTTGAATACGGGCGGCTATGCCGCCCCTCATTAAAGAAGGAGGGTGAATTATGTTTGGCAGCGTGAAAGACGTGTGTGCGGAATTATTCCGTGAGTATGGCAGCGACGAACCTATTACCGTGCTGATATGGGACGCACACGCCGTGCGTTACTTTGCACAGGAGTGGAACCCTAACGACGGCGATGTGCTGGCAATACTGGAAACCATTGGCTGCTCTGATATTGAAGACTATCAGCGGTACGGTATCAATCAACAATACATTCAGGATGCAATAACGAAAATCGCCGATAGTCGCAGCCGGACTCGACAGGTCGAGGTGAGCGCCAGCGCACTGGAAACCGTGTTGGAACTGGCCGCGATTACTATAGATATAGACGACCCGGAAAGTTGGGATGAAGACACATCCAGGGGACAATGTGCTATCGAGGCGTTGCGGGCCGCGTTACATCCCTAGGTTATCACCACAAAGGGCCGTCAGAGCGGCGGCCTGCTTGCCCTGTGTACTTTGGCCGCGCGGAAAAACCTTGCCAGCCGCCTTCGGCGTCAGGCTACCGAAGGTGGCGGCTGCGCCGCCCTCTTTCGCTGCTGTGCGTGGGGCTGTTTAGGTGGATTGGGCATGACGGTTTATCGTCCTGGTCGAGTGATGCTTCCTGTTTCTGCATTTTTGGTTATGGGGCTTTGTACTGAGTGGATACCGGTATCGGGCGTCCGGGCGGGCTGTCGTGCTGCGCATGGCGCCGGCACACCGTCGCCCCCCTGCGGGCTTCCATCCCATGACGCAACGACACGCTTGCAGCGGCCACAGGCCGCGCCGCTCAGGGAAAACCGCGTAGCCGGTCGTTCCGTCCACGCTTTAAGGCCGCCCCAACGTTCGCTGTCGCGCCCGTTGTGTCGGGTTGATCCCTATTCAATCGGCCGGGTTGCATTAGCCGCAGTCAGTCTTCCCGCCGCAACTGATAACAGCACAACGCCTCGCTGAAACGGCAAGGGGTATATGAACTCCGTCAAAAACTTTTCCCTCCCTCCGGTCTTAAAAACTTTTTGTCTCCGCCCCTTGCCGCCGCTCCTCGCCGTGCTGGATCAGTTTTATTGCGACGGCGAATACTCACAGCGGCATCAGTTTTCAACCCACGGAGGATTTCAACATGGCTCAACAAAACGTCAACGACGCGACAACGAAGCCTACAGCAGCATCAGCACAGACCAACTGCGATCTGACCGTACCACAAGTGTATGACCTGTTTTGTTTCGTGAAGGCGGTTTGTGGCCGTTCGACTGGCACCAGTGAGCCTCCGGTTGTTCCGGCAGGGGCGGTGGAGGTTTACGCGGATTTTGGGGATTTCGACACCATCGCGGTCTGGATCGTCAACGGCTGGCCGGTTGCGGCCAGTGATCAGATGACCCTGACCCACTGGAGCCTGAATTTCAGGCGATAAAAAAGCAGCGTTTCCGCTGCTTTCTCACCGTCAGTCCTGACGCCATCGGGACTGGCACAACAGCAATAACATTGAAGGAGCTATCACATGTCAACTATCGAGTCTAAAGCACCAGCCACGGCCAAAGCAACCCGCACGGCCAAATCCGCGACGAAGAAAAGCGTCGTTGCGGAAAATATCGAAGCGGCACTGGCAAAAGCCGTGCGCAAAACGGCCACGCTCGGCCAGTTGGAACTGGACGGCCTGAACGTGCGCAAGAAAAAAACCTCACAGGCATCGATCGAAGGACTGGCCGCCAGTATCCGCTCGGTCGGGTTGTTGCAGAACCTGATTGTCTTCGAGATGGAGGACGGTCAGTTTGGCGTAGCCGCCGGTGAGCGGCGCACGCTGGCGTTGCGGTGGTTGATGGGGCGTGAAGACGACGCCGACAAGACTACGCCGGACGGCATCGTCAATGCGGGTTACGCGGTTGATGTACTGATCGTCAGCAAGGAGATGGCGCGCATCATTTCCCTGACGGAAAACAGCCAGCGCGAGCAGATGCACCCGGCTGATCAGGTCTTCGCTTTCCGTGAAATGTCGGCAGAAGGGCGTGCTCCTGCACAGATTGGCGGCCTGCTGGGCTTCAGCACCAAGCACGTTCAAAAATGCCTGAGGCTGGCGACGATGGCACCGGCACTGCTCGATGCGCTGGCCGACGACAAAATCACACTCGACCAGCTGCAAGCGCTGTCGGCAACCGAAGATCATCAACGTCAATGTGACGTGTGGATCAACGCGCACGGCTGGGCGGCCGCGCCGCAGCACCTGCGCGAGGCCGTGCTGACAGACGAAGTCTCGGCCAAAGACAACAGCCAACTGGCGTTCGTCGGGCGCGAAGCCTACGAGTCGGCTGGCGGCACCTTCAAATTCGATCTGTTTACCGACGAAGGTTTTTTGACCGAACCGGCGTTGCTGGAGCGTCTTACCCGCGAAAAACTGCACGCACTGGCGCAGCAGGTTGCCGAGTCCGAGGGTTGGAGCTGGGCGGAAGGCCGCATTTCGGCCATTAAAACGTGGGGTGAAGATGCTGAGCTGTACCGTGAGATGGCTGAACCGCTGCCGGAATTCACAGGCGACGAACAGGCCGAGATCACCCGGTTGAAAGCGCGGTTTGCTGCGCTGGAAGCGGCATTCGAAGAAGCGGATGCCGATACTGATACTGACGTGATGATTGCCGAAAGCGACGCTGTTCAGGCCGATATTGAGCGGCTCACCGAACAGGCGACTATCCGGTCATGGCCGCAGGCGATGCGCAGTACTGGCGGGGTAATGGTGTCTCTGCGTGGCGGGGACGTGGTTTACCAGCGCGGTATCGTGTTACGTGCGAGCGAAGCGACAACCGCGCCTGCCGGAGATGACAACGGTGACGGGACAGTGACGACCACGGAAACCGCACCGAAAACCAAGGAGAAAGGGCTGTCAGCGGCGTTGATCACCTGCCTGTCGGCAGAGCGCTCGCTGGCGGTGATGGGTGCGCTGGTCGAGAACCCGACTGTCGCGCTGGCACTGCACACCCACACACTGGCCGTGAAGGTGTTCGGCTCACGCTACGCCGGTTCGCTGCTCAAAACCGACCTGACACCCAAACGCGCGGAACTGCTGACCAAAGCTCCGACAGCGGAAGGAAGCTGCGCCGATCGCCAACTGGGCGAGCTGCACGCGCAGTGGGAGGCCAAATTGCCGCCGGAGTGGAATACCGATTTCACATGGTTGCTGACGTGGGAACAGGCCGACGTCGTGGCGCTGCTGGCGTACTGCGTCGGCCAGTCTCTCGATGCCATCCAGTTGTGGCCTGCGAGGGATGGCAAAGTTGGCGGTGAACTGACGGCACTCGAGCATGCGCTGGATTTCAATCTGCGCGAGTGGTGGCAACCGACCAAGGCCAATTACTTTGGCCGTATCAGTAAAGAGCTCATGAGCGATGCGCTGGTTGATGCCGGAAAAGTGGCGCAGGCGGCCTCGGTGCTCAAGATGAAGAAGGGCGACGCCGCGCAGCTGGCCGAGGACGAACTGAGCGCCAGCGGCTGGGTGCCTGATTGCCTGCTGCCCGCTAGCGATGAAGCTGATGCTGCTGACGATATTGCCCATCCTGATAACGTTGCTGCCTGACCGGAGGTGCCGCCCTTTGGGCGGCAATAACATCATGAAAAAATTGAACCTTGAGCAGTTGATGAGCATGAGTCCGCTCGATCTGGAGCAGTACCGTGAGCAGGGTATGGAGTACCGAGTGATGCTCAATTGTGCCGTACTGAGTCAGTTGACGGTGCCGGAAGGCTGGCGGGTCAATGCGGAAGAAGGCTGTGAATTTTGCGGGCGGGTGCCGGTCGTGTGTCGTATAAGCCCGGCAGGCGATGAGGCCACGGCGGTGTATCTGTGCAGCGCGGGAGCCGATGTTCCGGGTTGGTCGATGATACTTCCCTTTGACGATGGTCAGTCTCAGGCGTGGTTGTACCTGGATGATACCTATACACCGGCGATCGTTAATCGCGTACTGACGACTGTTGCCGTGTATTACCGGCAGGGGTTCTGGCGACCGGAGAAACTGGCAGTTGCACTGCGGATGGGAGGACATTGCCTGTGATCCCGAACCATATGGCTCTGGTGCCGTGGCACCCCTACCGGCAGGCGGTATGGTTTGCCATTGCTCAGGTTGAGGCCCGTCGCGAGACGGGCAGACGGCAGGCTGTCTATGCCTATGCCAACGCCTTTTTTCGTCAACTGACCGGACGCTCCACTATTTCAGCCAAGGACATGCGTATGATCGACATTACCTACCGCCCCGGCGATCGCCATCGGACTTCCTGTTTGGAAGACTATGTCGATGCGTTGAATACATTGATTGCCAGCCGGGGCGAGCAGTGTTATTCCCCGCTGCCCGGTGATACGCGAGATACGCTGTTCCCCGAGGTCAGCCGCCGCCGTCGGCAGCGTTTTGAGCACAAACTGGCGATGAAACAGACCCGGCAACAACGGCTAGAAAAACAGGTGAAGTGGCATAAGCGACGCCGCTATCAGGTCAGGCTGGCACAGGCGGAGATTGAGCTGGCGTTTGTGGCCCCGGGCGATCACGAGGATTGGTTAAAACGCTGGCAACAGCAGGGGATCGAAGAGTTTGACCTGAGTAACATGGTCTTTGCGTGGACGACGCGTTTCCCCTGTCTGGCCGAGCTGGATCGCTACCATTGGGCTGCGATGCCGTTTTGGGAGGCGCGGTTACAGGTAGGTCAGATCAGCGCCGTGTTGCCAGGGGCGGCCCGATCGGATAACCGTGCGCGTATTCCCAATCGCTTGGTGTGCCGATAAAACCGAACGTCAAGCTGCGGTGGCTTCGCCACTGCGGCTATGACGTCGCCATGCCTGATATGTATTAGCTCAGATTTGATCAGACAGTTTTCACTGGCACTACACAATCAAATCTGACAGTCTGCTTTGAGCGAACAGCTGACGTATGTATTTATGAAAACAACAAAGCTTAAATCTCTGGATTAAGTAAAGAACTTTAATTCCGATCTACACGTGTTGTTCACTGGACATTTATTCCGAATGTGCCGGAACGTCCACGCAGTACCGCGCGATTTGCGTAGGGCGGGAGCACTCTGTACGGCGGGGATGGGCGCGAAGGTACCAGAGTGGTGCGCCGGTCAGCGGGGCACCAGATGTAGATTATCCACAGAAGCGGGGATAAGGGCGGGATAACTGGACAGAATTACTTGAACGTCAAAATGGAAGGTCAAAAAGACCAAGATCTGGAGATAGGTTGCCGATATACTGTTTTTGAACATCCAATTCGCAAAAGGTGCTTGATATGACGAGAGTAAAACTTCGAAACGAACCAGAAAAAACGGGTAACTACAATATCGACACCTGCCGGTATATCTATCGTGTATTAATGGAATCGGGGATTTCACCTGTTTATGATTATGCTCGTGATTTAATCGCAGTATCAAAATACTCTCATCCAGATGAAATATCCGACCCTGTCGATGCTAATCACATGACTCAGATTTTTCGTCTTATAGCTGAATCCCACAACATAGAAAACTAAGCCTCACCCCTTTGATAAAGCCATGAAAGATTTTTTTTGGTGGGCGATGGGCAGAATTACCTGTGTGTCCAATGAAGAAAGGAATTAAGATAATAGGGTTCCGGTGCTTGGATCAAGCTCGAATGCAGACACCGGAGGACCAGTGACGACACCCGAAAAATTTATCGCAACATGCCCCAGCAGGAACTAATCAGATTGAATAAAATTTTAGTGGTATGTATCTCGACAGCACTATTAGTAAGCTGCAATAAATCCGATGAACAAACGATCTCTGAGGCTAAAAAAGCCGTGCAGACCAAAGTGGAGAATGATTATGGCAGGAATATGTGCGCTTCAGCAAAAATTCTGGCTCGCGTAAGCAGTGAAAGTGATGTTTTAGAAAACTGCGATAGAGACTTTAAACCTTCTGCTGGACTGACATTTTCCAATGTTAGGGTTTATCATCATAAAGATAGCGCCGCTGTATGCGGTATTGTCTCTGGCCGAACAGATATAAGTCGTATCGGGGCTAGATTTGTTTATTATGTCGAAAGTGGTAATACCTATGTATTTATGCAGACGTCAAAATACCGCTCCACCCCTGCCAGTAAAAAATCAGTAAACCTCGTGAGAGAAATGGTAAACGCTGACATTGCCGAAAGATGTCAATAGATATGCAGATGTAGCTACGTGAATAAAACAAAGTCTCTGGTAAGTAGACAGAATAACCTGAGTTTCCAGGCTGGCAAAGATATATACTGGCAGCCATAAGTATGACAGGAAAGTAGGGGATAGCAGATGGCAGTTGAGTGGGTAGATGTGGCTGATAGTACTGTAAAAATCGGGCTGGGCTCTGTAATAGCGCTTATTACTACTTGCGTGACACTTAAGGTAACCCATAGGCATGAATTTAAAAAGGAGTTAATAGCACAGCGCAGGAAAGAACTGGATGTAAAAACTGAGCGTTATATCAATTTTTTATCCAGCTCCCGGATGATGTTGCAGAAGCATAAGTTTGCCTCTTTTCAGCATGATAACCACGATTATATTGAGTACATCCGGTTGCATGAAATTATTTCGGTCACCGCCGAAAATGACGTTCGAATCCATGCTTTTGATACATTTTCGTCCGTCGATCAGGCTATCACAATGGGTACAGCTGAACGCGTCGAGAAGAAACCCATCCATGATAAGGCTCAAGAAGCTTTACAGATTTTTCAGGTCACCGTTAATTCAGAACTAAGAAAAGAAAAGGAATCTATTGAAAAATCAAACACTAATCTATCCTTCTGGAAGTTCTGGCGGTGGTAATCACACAAAACTGGACTGAATACCATTAACGTCCAGTGACGACAAAAGCGGCGCTTTGATACGTAAAGATCCACTGGCCGGATTGGTTTATACTGGCTTATCTCTCCAGAAACCGGCTGATACGGATGAACAAGATCTACCACTACACCGACCTGAACGGACTCCAAGGCATTGTTGAAAATCATTGCCTGCGGGCGACCAACCTGTATTTTCTCAACGACGAAGAGGAAATGCATCATGGTATCGCAGCTTTCGAAAATGCACTCAACCATCTAAATGAAGAACTGAGCCAGGAAAGCATTACAATCCTTCGTAATACACTTGCCAGGCACCGGTTACATCAGGCGAGGCATAATTATAATATTTCATTCTGCCAAAAGTCTGATCTGCTTAGCCAGTGGCGCGGCTATGCCGCTACGCAAGGGGTATGTCTGGAGTTCGACAGTGATAAATTAGAAAGCGCCCTCGATTACCAAGATTATCATGTATTATCACGTGGAGTATTTTATACCAGTAGAGATTCCACGCTGGAAGCGAAAGCGGAAATACTCACTTTTCTAAAGGAAGAAAGTATTATTGAGATAAGTAAAGAGAATCAGTTATTTGAATATGCGAGTGCATCTCAACTGGTAAATAGGTTGACGCCGTTTTTCAAGCACGATAGTTTTAAGGAAGAAAGCGAGTACAGGATCGTCATACAGCCTAATATAAAGTCTGCGCCAGTTAAATTCCGGGTAAACCAGCACGGTCTTATTCCCTATCTTGAAGTAAAAGCCAAACAGGACAACGCTTTTGACGGACGACTGCCGCTAAAAAATGTAAAGATCGGTCCCTGCAAAAACCGGGCGTTTATGACGCAGGGTATCGAGTTCCTGCTCAACTACAACGGCTATAAGAAAACTAAGCTTTCCTATACTGATGTGCCTTTTCGGGCTTAGCCAGCAGTGGGAAGAATAAAATCAGTATCCAAGTTGGCGCAGTGAGTATTGCCAAAAATAATTATTAAAACGTCTGCTTTTGGCTGTGAGTTCAACCGATGGATGCAACACAGAACGGACTGTCAGATTGGGTCTGATTCTGCGCCATAGTTGTGTCAGGTCAAATCTGAGCTAATACACCTGATAACGTTGACCGAATGGTCACATGCATGTCCGTTGTCCATGTCGGCAGGATGTACGCTGGCGGGGTATATTCCTGCCATTTCCCTTCTCATAGAGACTTCCTCGTAAATAAATCAGGAACCTGGCCCCCTCCGGCAACTGGCCGGCGATGCCGTCCAGCCGTCAACCCGACTGCGCTAACCGGGCGAGCTGCCCGGCAAGCTTCGCCGAACCCCTATGGGTTTCGGGCCTGTCGGCTACGGTCTGAGGGCGAAGGTCATGGGCCCGCTTGCAGCCGGCTATTGCCGGCGCCGCTTATCACTGTTCGTCACCAAGGCGACGAACGCTGAAGACGCCCCGGCTTTCGCCGTGTCGGGTGTGTTCATCCTCTCCGGATATCGGTGGCTATCTCCCGTACGCCCCCTTGCGCGGAGGGCTGCTTGTAGCACCGCCGCCCGGGTGAGCGCAAGGGTGGAATGCACGCCGCCAGCGGCGCCCTTGCGCTCACCCGTTCGTCGTTGCTCCCTTGCCCTTTGCCGCGAAAGGTCCCGACGAGAGATGAATTAACCACCAGGCAGGAGAGAAGAATGAACACACAGAACGTCAACGTCAAAACCGCCGCTCAGGAGCCCTCGGAAAGATGGGGGGAAACCCCTGTTCTGATGTTTTCGGGGAAATACCCGGATGCCGACAGGGTAATGAGCCGACAACTTGAATTCATGGACGAGCTACACGGTGCTGCAGTTTCTGCCGACGAGCTGGAGCAGGCACTTTATGAAATTTTCAAAACGATGACGGATCGTGTCGCGTTCGACGGGGTGGCGTATTTCAATCCCGACAAGCCAAAAATCGTTTATGAGGTTGCCAAGTATTGGGTTAAGGCTCAGCGCCTTGCCGGTGAATATTTTGGCGCCATCGGGAACGCGGCATGGGAACACGCGCGGTATCGCCTCGCTATCACATTGGCAATCGATAACTCGTATGTCTGATCTTAACCGTCTGGGCGGCAATAGCTCGGAGCAATCAAGTAAGGAGGTGTTTACCGGGAAACGCAAACCCGTAAATGAAAAAAGCAGCGTTTCCGCTGCTATCTCGTGCCGGTCTACCCCTAGGAAAGTTAGCCCGGCTCTCAATAATCGATTGGAGTAAAAACTATGACTATTGAAGGTTCAATCATTACATCAACCGCTTTGTATGTAAAGCAGTTGGCGGCAAATAACGAATTGCCGAAAAAACAAACTCGCATCCTGCGGGACAGCCTCGCGGCCGCTGCGGTTCAGCCTGAACTGCGTGCATTGGGTCGGCATATTGCCAAATGTCAGCGTAAACGCCAGCCGGTACGTATTCCGGCCATGCGCGGCAGCGAGTTGGGGCAGGTATTACGCACGTTGGAACTGAAACGGGCCTACGCCTGATAACACTGACTGCCGTCCCTTCCGGGCGGCAGTTTTCCCGACTCAAACAGGAGACGCACATGACATTTTCAACAGTAGAGCAGTCTAGCAAGTGCCTCGGTGTGATGGCTGATATCACCGTTAACCCTTCCCAGGGTGGCGACCTCATTCCTTCAGTGTCCATTGATCGTATTATCGCGCAGCGCAACAGTGGCATTGCGCAATTTATGGACGGAATGACGCTTATCCATGCTGCAGCTAAACAGCTCTCTGCGGCTGCCAACAAGGATAATCTTTATGGATTCAGTGATGTAGTAAAACTTGCATTGGACTGGCGGGACAAGCCTGAGAAATACGGTGATGCGGTTGCCAAGCTGATTGATCAGAAAGTGTGGGATCGGTTGCTGAGTGATACCGGCATGTACACGCTGATGAGCAGCAAACAACGGGATGAATGGGATCGCCAACTGAACAGCAAGGATTGTCCGGAGGTCACGCTTGAGACTGTGCTGGCCACGTTCAAGCAGTTGAATTCAGAGAAGGTAAATACTTTTGAACAAGGTGTGATCGACGTGTTCCGCAGCTTGTCATGGGATTATAAAACCAACAGTCCTTGCCGTCTTGGGAAAAAAATCATCGTGGAGCGCTTTCTCAGCACATGGCGCCACGGTCATTCCAGTTTTACATGGGAAGGGCAGCAACTGCTGGATGATCTGGCCCGTCCGTTCTATCTGCTTGATGGGAAAACCGTACCGGACTTCAGAGCGGGAGATGGTCAAAAGTACGCTGATTTTTTCCGTACTGGCAACAAAATCAGTGAGCTGTGTGATCTTGAATATTTTACCGTCAAGGGTTTTGCCAAAGGGACGGGGCATATCGTGTTTAAGCGTCCCGATCTGGTCAATGAAATCAATGATATTGTGGCGCGTCAGTTCCCCGGCATGTTGCCACCCCGCCTGTAACAGGGTGAGTTAACGCTAGGAAGGCAGGGAAACCCCCTGCCTGGAAAATATGTCCGATCACGGTACTTTGCCCCTGCTGGGGACGTGTATCGACAATGTGGGGAAGCCGAGGGTGAGGCAATCCATTGTTTTGAATGTGGCGGCAATGTGTCATTTTGGCACATTGCTGCAATCATGCATATGAGTATGCCAACTGCCTAAATCGGCTGGGCAGAAAAGGCTGCTGTGGCTGCGCCACGGCGGATCACTGCCTTTCTTGTCCGATTCAGCCATGTCTTTTCCCCATCAGTTCGATATTGTCGTTTGGTTTCTCCCCTTCTTTGACGCCTCTTTTTCCTTTCGTCAGGCCTTAATAAACCCATAACGGGCTGGCGCTCCCTGCGGTGGCCGGTCGCCAGCGCCCGACCATCACCCCCACTCGACTAGCCAGCCGCACGCGGCAGACAAGTCTCGCCGAACCCTTCGGTTTCGGGCCTGCCAGCTAGGGTCTGAGAGCCAACGTCAACAGCAAGCGCTCGCTGCCGGCAGAAGCCGACGCCGCTTTCACTGGTGGCGCCATAGGCACCACCGCCAGAGACGTCCCGCCGTTCCGGCGTGCCGGATGTGTTCATTCTCACGTTTGTGTCAGTGACCATCACCCGTTGAGTACCGGCGCAGAGGGCAGGGGGTAGCACCGTCGCCCAACGCAATACCAGGGTGACGCTACGCCGCCGCCAAAAACTTTTCCTTCCTGCGGGTCAGAAAACTTTTCGTTGTCGCCCTGGTATTACGCCGTTCGCCGTTGCACCAGTGCCCTTTGCTGCGACGAAACTCACCGAGAGATGGACTAACCACCGACAAGAGGAAAACCAGAATGAACACACAAAACGTCAACACCGCTGCTCAAAAATCTTCCGAAAGATGTGATCTGGATGACTTTGAAACCTGCCGAGTCGGGCGTTTTGTGGTTCGTTTTTATGCACCATCAAGCGATGGCGCTATGCAAGGAAATTGCAGCTACATATGCAACGCCAGCAGCGAATGGGATGCGGCTTTTCAATTTGGACAGCATTGTAAGAATGCGCATTACGACATTTATTCGGTGATAGAAAAAGAACCGGTGCAGGTTGTCGCTTTGAGTTCAACTAACTACCGATTTGTACCACTGAGTTCAAGATGCTGGCGTTGTCTTGATACCGGATTTGTAGTGATCGTGACAGCCGATGGTGCGATTTATGACGAGATCATGCAGCTGTTAAAGCCATACGGCACATTGACACCAATCTTCTAAAAATCTGCGGGGCGATGGCCCCACCACTCATCACTGAGAAAATCATATGCATTCACTTAAAGAGCAAGAAAAAAAAGAGATGAAATCTGCTTTTGATTCTGAAGTAGACAGGTTAAAAAATTCGCCTGAATTTTCGCATCTCAAAATGATTGAAAAAAACAAAAATTCTACTGTTGCCGCAGTAGTCTCAGCAAACATTCGTTTGCTACTGAAACAGAGTTTTCCCGGTGTGAAATTTTCTGTCAAAAAAACCAATTATGATGCGGTTACGGTAAAATGGGAAGATGGTCCACAGAATGAAAAAGTTGAAGAGATTACGCGAAAATTTAAGAACGGTTGTTTTAACAGTATGGAAGATATTTATGAGTATAGTGAAAGTCCATTCAATGCTGTTTATGGCGGTGTGCATTACGTTTCAGTAGACCGGCGCTATAGTGATAAACTCATCGAAAAAGCCATCACGCAGTGTCGAGAAATTTTTTCTGAAGAGGTCCCTGAATGGGTTGACGTAGATGCCTATAAAAGAGGGAAACTGTTTACGATTAGCTCAGGTTTCTTTTGCCACGATAACTTACAGAGTGAAATCCGTTTTGTTCTTAGATCACTTTAAGTATCAATAAGGCGGGTAAACCCGCCATTTTCATACTGCTTGCTTAGTCTCAGGCTTTACTGCGGTCTTTGTTCGTTTTTTTGGCTGGAGACTTTGATGCACGAATGATGTCAGATATAGACTTTTCACTCACCGATATACCTACAGTCTGCAATGCGGATTTTATTTCCGTTGCTGTATAACCCTTTGATGTAGATAAAGTGATGATGTTTTCTTTCAGTGAATCGAGCAATTCAGTTCTGCTGATTTTGTTCGGCGTCAAATCGGGCAAGCATTCAAGTGTTAACTTTGCTTCTTCAAGCTGCTCCTGGGTATAAAATTTGTTTCCTGCCATTTTGTCCTCGTGATTTTCATCAATGCCAACCAGACACATTAAACCATATCAATCCTGATAGGCCAAGCCCGCCCCCTCACTGACGCCTAATCAGGCGAAAAATAACTCGCATCGCGAAGGATAGACGTAGTAAAATGACGGACAGGAAATGTTTTGTCATTACCGCCTGCACGCAGTCGATAATGCAAAACACCTGGTCAGGGCTACGCCCCGACACCCCAGTTGAGTGTTAGAGGTTGAGTTATGTCGAAAAGCGAGTCGCGTCAGAAAGGGATCATCATCCAAATTCGATGCACCGAGGAAGAGGCGGATGTCATCAAAGGCAAGGCCAGGGCAGCAGGGATTAGTACCTCCGAACTACTGCGCCGTTCCGCGCTTAACAGGAAGATCATGACCCGTACCGATACACGGTTAATGAACGAACTTCTTCGCCTGGGTGGCTTGCAAAAGCATCTCTACACTCAGATGCAGGAACAAATGACTCAGGAACTGAGCAAGCAGTTTTCAGACGTGTTGGTCGAAGTGAAAAAGGCCATCATTGCACTAGATTTGAATCTCGTACCGGCAAACGAATAAGGGCACCATGAACGTTATCATCCCAGAAAAAAGACGAGATGGCGGAACCAGCTTTATGAAGCTGGTCGGCTACCTGAGTCTGCGGGATGAGAAAAAGCCTGATGACGTTATCACGCCAGACAAAATCGATAAGTCCACTTCCCGCTCCAACCAAGCCGTTTTTGACCGCTTGGTTGATTATGTTGAGCGGCGCGACGAATTCTCACCTATGCAGGTCATCGAGAGCTTTCCTGATGGGCGAGAGCAAGTCATTGTTGGTGGTGTTGAGTGCGAAACCAATTGTTTCTCACTGGAGACGGCAGCAGCGGAAATGAATATGGTTGCTGCACAAAATCGTCACTGCAAAGACCCCGTCTATCACTTCATTTTATCCTGGCAAGCGGATGAGGCACCAACACCTGATCAGGTGTTCGATAGTGCACGTCATTGCCTGGAAAAACTGGGTATGGAACTGCACCAGTTTGTTACCGCTATCCACCGGGATACTGACAATGTTCACTGCCATATTGCGGTTAATCGTGTAAACCCGGAAACGTACCGTGCAGCTAATATGTGGAATGATGCCGATACGCTGCAACAGTGTTGCCGTGTCCTGGAGAAGCGTTTTGGTTTCAAACAAGACAATGGCAGTTGGGTGTGGGGGGATAATAATACATTGCAGCGCGCACCCTGGCGTTTTCAGAGTGCTCCACAAGGTGCCGCCAAGCGGGAGATCTTTTCTGATAAGGAAAGTCTGTATCATTATGCTGTTCGTCAGACACGCACCCAGATAACTGATGCCATTAAAAACAAGACGGCCAGCTGGAATTATTTTCACCTCTTGATGCATGCAAATGGTCTGGGGTTGCGTGAACAGTCGGGCGGGTTGGTTATATACGATCTGGAAAGACCTGACACCATGATGGTCAAGGCATCTGATGTTCACCCTACATTGGCAAAATCCAGACTTGAACCTTATTTTGGTCCGTTTGAAGGCCCTCCTTCTTTCGACTCTGGTGACCCGGAAGAAGGCGGCTATGCGATATATAACCGCTACCAACCTGAATTCCATGTGCGCGATCGTGATGCCAGAAAAGAGCGTCGAGAAGAGCGTGCTGCTGCACGAGATGATCTCAAATTGCGTTACCAACAGTATCGCGATAAATGGATCAAGCCAGACTTGAACGTGAAGATGCGTCATCAGGAAATTGCCGCACACTATCAGGCTATGAAAGGTAATGTTCGGCACAGCTATCCTGATCCACTGTTGCGCAAGCTGATGTATCGCGTGGCCGAGTTCGAGCGTATGAAAGCGACGGCTGAGCTGCGGATTCAGATCCGAGAGGAACGTAAGACCCTGTTTGAATCTGGGCAATATCGACCATTATCTTACCGTTCCTGGGTGGAACGCGAAGCCTTAACGGGTGATGTTGCCGCAGTTAGCCAGCTGCGAGGATGGGCTTACCGTGAGAAACGAAAAGCCAGGACTTCTGCCCCTAATAAACATAAAGACAGTGTATTGGTGTTTGGTGCCGCTGACGATTCACCGTTGCTTGAACGGTCTACCCATGCAACCCGCTTACATCGGAACGGTACAGTTGAATATCTGCGGGATGGGGTTGTCGGTGTGGTAGATCGTGGCGACCAGGTTGAGATTAAGCCCGGGTTTGAGGATTACGACGATACGGCGAATTACCACCTGGCTGCAGAGATTGCCGGTGCCAAAAGTGGCGAGCGTGTGGAGGTTGTGGGTGATGACGATTTCGTTGACCGCGTGTTGCTCGAAGGATGCCGCCTGAATTACCAGCAGGAAAAAGAGGTGTTCCGGCCAACAGATAATTGGCAGCGTGGTCGCTCTGAGGTTCTGGAGCATCGCCATGTTCGACCAGAGATGGGTTATGACGACCCGGCAGTATCACTACAAGCTGATGATCGCGAGGATGATGCACCAACAGTGGATTCGTATTGGGGACCACGTCCTTAAACAGAGCTTCAACAGGCAGTAAATAGAAAGTAAAGAGAGATAATTAATGTAAATCATTGCGTTAGGCGCTGATTGCACAGGGTTGAAGGCCTGTACAACCAGCTAACCACAACAACCTGAACAGGAGGCTGCCATGGCTGCCATCGATCCTAGCCAATTTAAGGCATTACACAAGTATTTTCCGGCTTTAACCCTCACTCAATTGGCCACCGCTTACATGTACTCGACAGGAATTCCTGTGGGAACCATCGCACAGCTTCGGGATGTATCGGAGGACACTGTCAAAGACTCACTCAAAGCGGCGTGTAACCGAATGCAGTTAACGTCGATATCCACAATGGGAACAGCGATTCAACTCAAGTTAAATCTTGAGTTATTAATCGCCATTGACTCAATTCAACTAAATTCATAAATCATAGTAACAAGTTTATGTCAACCCCCTTTTAAAGGGGGTTTCGCATTTTAGGAGAAAGGATTACTCTCACCATAATTATTTAGAAGAAGTAGGAAATTATAATAAATGACAGATAAGTCACAGTGGAAATCAGCCCAGACTGTTATTGAAATGACTCCTGATGTTAATCGGCTACTGACTCAGGCCGCAAAGCGGTCTGGTCGCAGCAAGGTTAAAGAGGCATCAATACGGTTGACTGATCATCTAAAAACAGTGACTGATATTGCAGTGCCTGGTCGCCGTTTTCTTTCCGATGAATCCAAGTAGCGTTACATAGAGATCCAACACCAGGGAACTCTATTTTTAGTATGTTTAAGTAATAATAAAAAGACATTGCGTTAATCCGTAGGGCTTTCTTTTACCTGGAATCTAGCGATTTTTGGGTATTAGCCCATGAGTTATTTCCACGAAACTAATAATTCACCCGTTGGGGTGGGGTGCCTGTGGCCTTATTTATACGGGGTGGTGTCCGCTATTTAACAATTTTGGAAAGTCGGACAGCATTCTGTAACTGTTTAGACCCTTATGCAAAAATGCAATGTATCTATAGGTACGATCTGCCTCTAGAGAAGATTAGCACCACCCGCGAGGGACTGGGCGCGAACAGGCAACACTGGCAGAGCAGGGATGCTGACGCAAAAGAGATTTGTGCAAGTCCATTCGAACGAGTGGGCTTGCCCGAACTGTTGTTGATATTCAGATAAGGAGATGTTGATGGCAAAAGGAAAATTAAACGCACCGAAAAAATATGTATGTAATTTTTCCGAGCTATTGACACTTGTTGAACCTGATATAAGTAAAGTAAATAGAAAGCGTAAGAGAGTTAGGCGCGACAAATTATTTTATTTAGGTGAAACAAAAGTGCAGGTAAAGAAAAAGCACAGACCGTCATCCCCAGGAATAAAAGCCTCCCCCCAAATTTCCCGCTCTAGACCCTGTGAACGCGCAGTCGCGTGTTCAGACATTCTTTGCCGCAAGGCTGCCGAGTGATAGCCCCTTTCATTGTTATTCAGCTTGTCGTCTGACTTTTTCACCTATCTATCCCACTGCGTAATTGAGGTGACTCTATTGAAAATATTCCTCCCCGTTGCCCTGGCGCCGGTGGTGTTAAGTGGGTGTGCTATCAGCACCCCTGCACCGCCGCGCGTTCCGGCACAAGAATTTGTGACGTCGTTGATCCAGGAGCAAGTACCGATTATCCAGAGGGCTCAAGCAGATCTGGCTCAGGCTAGCCGAATTCGTTTGAAACCTGCTCCGGCAGCTCGTGAGTCAGTGCCAGCGACTACTACACCGTCGCATCGCCTGCCAGATACTATTCAGCCCAAGGCATTGGCAGGTCTGCCGGTGCCTACTTTACAGGCCATCCGCTATCTCGGAGAACGCCCGGTCAGTTTGGCGCTTGCAAGAGCGGGGAAAGCTACGACGCTTCGACAAGCAATACGTCAGATTGCTCCTGCTGGATGGCAAGTTTCTTTCTCTCAAGAACTTAAACCTGATGCACGAATATCGCTGCAATGGCGTGGTAACGATCAGTGGCCGTTTGTACTGGATGAAGTGCTGCAGCAGCAGGGCAAGGTGGCATTGATCGATTGGCAGGCACAACGGATTTCCGTCGCGGCAAAATCTGCTGAGTTTGCCCCGGGTGCTGTAACCGTCCAGCCGCCAAACAAAATAGCGGTATCAACATCTACGGCTCCAGCTATGACGGATAAGCAGGGAACTGTGAGTTCTGGCCGTAATCCATTTGGTGGAAAAAAATCGGTACAAGCCCCAGCAGCAGCGGTTAAAACCACCGCATCGCTGACGTTACCTAAGACAATTATTAAGCCGAAAGTCTGGCGGATCGAGGCGGGTAGCACGTTGAAAGATACCCTATTCAGTTGGGCCGCCGCTGAGAAGTGCTCTACTCCAGACGTGGCCAATTGGACGGTCGCCTGGCTGACATCAGCAAATTACCGTATCGATGCACCGCTCCAATTTGAAGGGAGTTTCCGGGATGCATTGAATAGCCTGTTTACCTTGTACGGTACGGCGAAAGTGCCATTGTATGCCGGCATTCGCCATGCTCAGTGCGTCATTTCTGTTGACGACAAGGAAATCCACTGATGGCCAGTCAGTAGGTTCCATGCCCCTCAGTCCAAGAGGTTGCATTCGCAGCCTTAATTTCTGGAGGTACGAATGAGTTATCGCGGCAAAGTGAACATCGGCGTGATAGTTCTGTGCGCTGTGTTCTGGATTCTGATTTGGGGAGTTGTGCAATGATTTACTGGTTGCTCTCGGTCTTTCTGGGGCTCCTGGTATGGGTCAACATACCACCTCATGATCAAACAGGGGCGCAGATGCAGGATAGCACGCTGAGCCAGCGCGCTATTCAAACCGTCCGTTATATCAATGACATCAATGATTGGCGCTATAACAACCCTTCGCAAAAAGACGGCGTGATCCCTGACAGCGCCTTCGGTTGGTCACCCCTACCTGAATTACACAATGTGCTGCAGGCTGACCGTGTGTATGTCTACCAGCCGGATCAACCAGGGTTGATGGCCGCGTTGTTGGCACAGAGTCGGCACTCAGCGTTGGTTGGAAAGGTCGCAGGAAGACGTCTGATCGACAGCTTTGGCAATGACATGCAGGTTAATGTACCGGCCAGCATTGCTGACGGCAGCCTGGTGTACCTCAACTAATCTCTCCTCACCGCAAGGTTAAAAATGAAAAAACACCTCCCCTTAACCGGGCTGGCGGCAACATTGTGTTTGCTGCTTTCCGGCTGTGCGCCGCTTGAGCGCATCGACAAGATCGACAACACGGTCTCGCAAGACGAAAAACAGGCAGATAAGCATCTGAATGCCCTTAAAAAGGGTTCTGTGGTACGTGATCTGACCTCTCAATGGATCAACCCTTACCCGTTAAATACCCAGTCAGGCGGCAATAACTTACTGCCACCTTGTGCTGTGGCTATCAATCGGCCTGGGAGTATCACGCTGGCGGAAGTGAGCGCCTTCATCAGTAAACGATGCCGCCTGCCTGTCGTCGTCACCCCGGATGCACAAGCCATGCTCGCCCCAACAGGAGGCGGGAAGACGGAACAACTCAGTGGCCCCGTTCCCGCACCAGACCCTAATGGGATGGTACCTTTGGCCGCGTTGGGTGGCTCACCCGCCAGAGCTGCACCGGCCGTTACCGGTGGTACTTCACTCAGGGGCGTGTTCTGGCAGGGGGAGTTGGGCGGTTTGCTCGACAATGTCACCACTCGCCTGGGATTGTCATGGCGTTATGAGCAAGGCCGGATCGCCATTTTCTATCTCGACACTCGGACGTTCCCGGTCATGTTTATGGACAGTAAGGCGAGCTTTGGCTCCAAAACCGTGAGTGGCACCACCTCATCGATGGGGGCTACGGGCGACAGCAGCGGCGGTGGGCTCAGTGGCGACTCCAATACCTCGCAAGCGACAGAGATGGAAATCAAGTCGAGCCTGTACGAGGACGTCACCAATACCATCAAGTCGATGTTGACGCCGGGTACCGGGCGCATGAATTTGTCCGCCGGTGTACTGACTGTTACGGATACACCACGCGTGCTTGAGCAGATAGGCCGCTATCTGGATGACCGTAATAAAGAACTCAACCGACAGGTGGTGCTCAACGTCCAGGTCTACAGCGTTGAGAAACGTACTCAGGATCAGTACGGCATTGACTGGAACGCTGTGTTCAACAGTGGCAGCGTCGGGTTGTCTCTGACCAATGCGTTCACCGGGGCTTCGTCCGATGCCCTGAATGGCGGTATTTCCATACTGGATGGTAAAGGGGCAGGCACCAAGGCCTTTATCAAAGCCTTGTCCGAGCAGGCGAACGTCAGCGTGATGACAGAAGCCTCAAGCATGACGACTAACCTGTCAGCGGTGCCGATCCAGGTTGCGCTGCAGCAGGACTATGCCTCCAACGTGACCACGGAGAACACGGCTAACGTCGGCTCATCGAGCAGCATCACCAAATCGACCATCACGACGGGCTTCAATATGACGGTGCTGCCGTTCCTGATGCCCCAGTCGCCAAAAATGCAGCTGCAGTTTGCAATCAATATGTCGGATGACCCGACCATGCGCACGTTCACCAGTGACAACACCTCAGTTGAACTCATGAAAACGCGCCTCAAGACCTTTACACAGCGCGTCATTATGCAGTCTGGACAGACGTTGGTGCTGAGTGGTTATCAGTCTCTTAATAATACCGCCAACCGCCAGGGTGTCGGCAGTTTCCGTTTCTTTGGACTCGGGGGCGGTGCCAACGGTGAAAACAACAAAACCATGCTGGTCATTCTTATCACTCCGGTCATTTTGGGATAAGCCATGAAACAACAGACTACCTATACGCTGCAGAATGGGAGTGCCTGGCTGGTTGCCGGATTGCACTGGCAGTATCTGCCGCTACGTGGGCGCCGTAGCATGCGCTTACGTGCTAAAGAAGCGCATGCCACACATTGGGCGGCGTTACCTACCGGAGATGGCCAGGCGCAAGGCACTTTGCTTGGCACCGTCACCCTCACGGACAAAACACGACGAAAAGGGGGGCGTCATACATTGGCATCGATGGCGTTAGCCGTCCTGCCGGCATTACCAGAGGCCTGTTACGGTGTTTTCCCGTTACCGGATGGCCAATACTGGTTTGTGGCTGTCAACGACGGCATGTTGTCTCCGTTCGGCGATATCGTGGGTGATGACGCTGTCATACGAACAGCGGTGTCTAATTTTCTGCAAATCACCTCCGAACCGCCGGCGGGTTGGACAATATATGCCCCGAGCGGTTTCTTTCCCGAACAAAGTGCCGAAGATAAGGCGCTCTCGACACTGACCGACAACAAGGTCGGTTTGCGACGCGCCCGTCTGAGTAAAACCCATAATCCGCAGATGCTGTGGCTGTGGGGTATTGCGGTGGTGGCGTTGGGCGTAGGGTATACCGGCTATTCGACATGGCAGGCGCATAAGGAAGAGGCGCGTATTGCCGCTGCTCAGGCGGCGCTGATGGCCAGGCAACAATTGGAGCAACAGGCACCGGCCGACAACCTGAAACCCTGGGCAACGCAACCGCGATTCCCGCCGATGCTCAGCGCCTGCAGTAGCGTGTGGAAAGACGCGCAGATCTCTATTGCCGGCTGGGTATTCAATACGGCGACGTGTGATGCTCACGGCAAGATAACGCTGCACTACACCTTGCCGAACGGGGGCACCGTGGGGGACTTTGCCTTGCGGTTACCCGTTCTCTATGGCTCAGATATTCAACCTGTGTTTAATATTCCCGGCAGCGCGGATGACGCTTCGTTTGCGTTACCGGTATCACTTTCTCCTCCTGAACACCCCGAAGCGCTGCTCCCTGGCAGCCAGCAAATCCAGCATCTGACCAGCTATGCCCAGCGCATCAATGCCCGTTTGCGCCTTAGTGAAATGGACGCGAGCACCCAGTTAACGCAAGGCGACGTACAAAGCCTGCCGTGGCGCACCTACAGCTTTACGTTCATTACCGACATTCCGCCCGATAGGTTGTTTGCGCCAACGCGCTTCAACAGCAGCGGGATAAGGGCGTCCAGTATCACGACGACGCTCAAGAACAACCGTCTGGAATACACCATTGAGGGACTTCTGTATGCCAACCGTTAAATCCTGGGTAACACCCTGGGCGTTGTGCCTGGTGCTAACCGCACCCAGTGTATTCGCCGCGCCTGTCGCTGACATACCGGCGGCTCCACTTGCGATACCTTCGGCTGAAAAACCGGTGAAGTCGCCAACGTCAGTCGATATTCCCCTGCCAACCACATTCACCCGCACAGAGGCTGGGCGGGCGTTAAATCTGGGGCAACTCGAAGCCATACAGGCTGAGACGGTGCTGTATGAGGCTCAGCTTGCCAGGGCAAAAGCGTTGAATGAACTGCAAAAGAACGGCTACGACCGCGCCCTGGATCAGCCTTTCAATCCGGCACCGCCTTCTCAGGACAATAAGGCGGAGGTTAAGGGGGCAACTCAAGATGCTGTTCCTCCACAAATCGTGGAGATCACCGGTACCGGCAAGGGGTTTACGGCCGTGCTGGCTCTCAGCAACGGCAATCAGGTCACGGTGCAGTCAGGGAATCGCATTCCGGGTACGGAATACGTTGTTAAACGGATCAATCTCAATGAGGTCGTTGTCGCCGGGAAGAACCAAACGCTGGTGTCTCTTTCCTTTGCGGGGTAACCGATATGTATGAGAAACGTGGTTCAACCTATATCCATTTAGATCTGGCCAATTCTGACGCCCCGACGCTGTATGTGTCTGACGCGCACAATAACAGTCTGGCCGTCACGTCAGAGATTGCCGGTGCGTATAAGAAATACCCCAGACTGCAGGTTAAGCGGGTTCAGCTCGACAAGCTGAAAGAGTTGCAGCAAAGCCAGGTAACCGACAACCCCGAGGCTAACGATTATTCCGCTCAACAGGCGAAAATCATCGGGTTTTTTAGGGAAGCCAAGAAGAAAGGCGCCAGTGATATTCATCTGCTGATCGGGATAAATAATGTGACAGTGGTGCAATTTCGTGTGCACGGCGACCTCGAAACGGTGATGCAGCTGGATCGCGCCGAAGGAATGACGCTGGCGTCGACGATTGTGATGTCCATGTGCGATGTGGCCGAGAAAAGCTTTAATCCCAATCGCGCTCAGGATGGGCGGGTGCGCAAAGAGTTCCTGCAGGGCCTTAAGCTTTTCGGCGCACGCTATGCGCATACGCCGGCAGAATTTGGGTTGTATGTGGTGATGCGCATTTTGCCTGATGAAGGAAAGGCCCCACCCACGCTGGATGAACTGGGATTTTTACCGGAACAGCAAACGCTCATTCGCCGCATGCTGGCACGCCCTGAGGGCGTCATTATCCTCTCCGGGCCGACCGGCTCAGGGAAAAGTACCTCTCTGCGCACGTTCAGCGAAATGTACCTGTCTTTTACCGGGCATAGAAAACGCCTGATGACGCTGGAAGATCCGCCTGAGGGGCTGATTCTGGGGGCGGTGCAGACCCCCATCATTGCTGATAAAAACGACCCGGATGCGGTTAGCCGCGCCTGGGTTCGGTCTATTTCTGCAGCTTTACGGTTAGACCCCGATGCCATGGTTGTCGGCGAAATTCGTGATGCCAACTCGGTTAAATCTGCACTTACGGCGGCCAAGTCCGGCCACTTGGTGGAAACCACGCTGCATGCGAATGATGCTGTCGGCATTCTTGACCGTCTGACAGACACGTTGGGCATCCCTATGGGACAGGTGGCCGATCCTCAAGTCATGATCGGTTTAATCGCTCAACGACTGGTGCAACTGCTGTGTCCGCACTGCAAGAAAAGCTGGTGTGACGTCAGTGACGGCCTGGAAGAAGAGAAAAAAGCGTTACTTGAGCGCTTTTGCCGCGTGGAGACGTTGGCCTTTCGCCATCCGGAGGGATGCAAGCATTGTTATAAGGGCGTGACGGGGCGACGTGTCATTGCTGAAGTTATTCGTCCCGACGCCAAATTTATGGAGCTGTTTCGCCATGACGGCAAGCTGGCCGCGCGCAGTTATTGGGTGAACGTGCTGGGCGGCATTACTCGCGGGCAGCACCTGTTGCGTTATCTCAATGCCGGGCTGGTCGACCCGATTGATGCGGATTACATCAGTCCGCTTGACGAGGACAGTCTGACCTTGCTACCCCCGGAGGTCATATCATGATTTCCCGCTTGCGCGAACGTCTGACGGTATTGCGGGGCAATATGCCGTCATCGGAAAAAATGAATGAGGGCTTAGGCCGTTGGTTGGCGCAAAAAACCTTCTCTACGGCCGACCGCCTGACGCTCTACGAAGACCTGGCGTTTCTGCTCGACAATAACCTTAAAGTAGAAAAAGCCATCAATTCAATGATAGGGAGCTACGGGAACAAGCGCCCCCCTGTGGTCTATTGCCTGGAAGATATGCTCAGTGCGCTGCGTCAGGGTAAATCAGTCGATCAGGGGTTGGCGCCCTGGATACCCCGACAGGAAGCCGCCATCCTCAGTTCCGGTGTTCAGGACGGTAACCTGGCAGCCGCCTTATATCGGGCGATCACCGTGGTTCAGGGAATGTCGGATATGAAATCAGCGCTGGTTTCCACACTGGCTTACCCGATGCTGCTGATGGCAACCACATTCGCCATGATGAAGATGGTGACTGTCTACTTTCTTCCTCGCCTGGAGTCATTATCTTCCCGAGAAAACTGGACTGGGGGGCTATGGTGGCTCAGCGCCATCTCAGAGTTCTTTGTTAATCATGCAATTATTCTCAGTGGGCTGGTGATCCTGTTGATTGGGTTTGTTATCTGGTCGATGCCAAATCTGATTGGGAAAATACGACAGCATGTTTTGGACCGTTTACTGCCCTGGAGCGTGTATCGCGACGTGCTCGGCGTGGGTTTCCTGCTGAATTTCAGTGCGCTGATGCGTGCTCAGGTGAAGACGGAAGACGCCATCGAGATGCTAAGTCGCTATGCACCGCCCTGGCTGTATGAACGTTTGGCCGCAACCCAGCGTCAGGTTAGGCAAGGTGACCACCTGGGGTTGGCATTACGCAATGCCGGCTACGGATTTCCCTCCCCACGCGCTATCGACAAACTGGTCCTGCTGACGGACGGCGATAACGCTGAAATGATTATTGAAAATTTTGCACGGGCTTGGCTTGTGCAAACCGTAGCCCGGATCAAGCGGACGGCGTCTTTGCTTTCTTACATCGCATTGGGCACCAACGCTGGCTACATGATCCTGATCCTCCTGGCCACACAAAACCTCAACGATCTCGTGGGCTCACGCTAAGCCGCCCACTCTCCACAAAACCTAAAGGAAATAGTAATGGAACTGACTCAAATTCCTCACTCGGCTATCAACCGTGGGGTTATCACCCTGCTTGAAGCGGCCATTTATTTTGTTCTAGTCCTTGTTGTATTAGCTATCGCTATTACTCAGGGGGGCAGTTTGTTTAACCGTAATGACGCCAGCACGGAGTACAATAATGCTGCGGAACTGTTGACCAATACCCGCACCATGTTGAAAACATCCGGTATCTATAATTTTGCGGCTGCAGATGCCATGACCGGTGCGCTCATCCAGTTTGGTGGCGCGCCGGCCAATATGACGGTTGTCGGGACAAAATCCTCCGGTAGCGCCAAGCTGCAAAACCTGTGGGGTGGGGCTGTCACCGTGCAACCCGTTGCGACAGCCGGCGGTCAGAAGTCCTCCTTCTCACTGACCTACGCGGCGGTTCCACAGGAAGCGTGCATTACTCTGGCGACCAAGCTGAGTGCGGCGCCGAGTGTTGTGACCACCATGGTTAACGGCACGTCGACTAATGGTGCAATCGCGGCGAGCGCCGTTGGCGCACAGTGCACTGCAGATAAAGGCTCGGTGGGTCAAAACACCCTCACTTTCACAAGCAACACCTGATGCCCATCCCGCCGGTAACGTCCTGTTGCCGGCCTCCTTCTGGAGTGCATTCTTATGTTGTTTTCTTTTCAACGTGCCTTGTCCTGTCTGGTGTTGGGCGGGGCGTTATTATTATCGCTGCCGGCACAGGCGTTCTGTTTTAACGAGGCGGGCGCCCGCTATAAAGTCGACCCCTTATTACTGCGTTCAATGGCCACCGTTGAAAGCAGTCTTAACCCACGCGCTATCGGCAATAATCGCGATAAAAAAGGGCGGGTCACCAGCCGAGACTTCGGGCTGATGCAGATTAATGACCGACACATTCCCCAGCTGCGTGCGCTGGGCATTATTCAAAGTGAGCAGGACCTGCTGACCAATACCTGTCTCAACGTACAGATAGGGGCCTGGATACTGGCAAAGCATCTCAAGCAATGCGGCGTCAATTGGCAATGCCTCGGCTCTTACAATGCCGGGTTTGCTGACAACAACGGTCCACGGCGCATGATTTATGCGCGGAAAGTGTATGCGATGTACATGAAACTTAAGGGAGGTGCAGCCTGATGACCTTGTATCTCCTGAAGTTTTCGTTACTGATGGCCTTCGCCAGCGCCACGTTGTGCATTGGTGCCCAACCGTTGGTTCACGGGGCGAAAAAATTCTTGCTTAAGCATGATGGCCCGCCACTCACCCGACTGCAGGTCAGGGGCGTCACAATCGTTTTCGCCGGTACCGGTACTGTCCTGATCGCAACGACAGCACTCGCGGGTTTCCCCTGGTTGGGAACGGTCAAAATTCTGGGGCTGTTTGCGTGGGGTATTCCCATGGTACTGCTTGATATGCGCAATTACTGGCTACCGCTGCGGTATACCTCCGGTTTTTGGCTGACTGGTCTGCTGTTTACCTTTCTGCCTGGGAGCACGATCACCCTGACGGAGGCGCTCACAGGTAGCATCGGCATGTTTATGTTCCTCTATGCCTTTCACTACGGTGCCAAACGCCTGCGGGGTGAAGAAGGGTTTGGTCTTGGCGATGTGCATTTGATTGCCGGGCTGTGTGCCTGGTTTCCCTGGCGATTGGCCAGCGTGCTGAGTGGATGTGCCTTCTTGCTGTTTATCGTCGGCGCGTTGCTGACGAAAAAAACAGCGCAACCTTATGCTCCCTGGTTGTTCGCCTTACTGGCGGCCTTGGCCGGAAGCTTCCCTCAACTGACCCTATCAGGTGCCTTATGACTGCTGAAGTTGCCAACCCTCGTATCAACCGGGGGGTATCGTTGATCTCAATGGCCATCGTGCTGGGGATCGTATTGATTGCCGCCCCTATCGGGCTGGAAAGATATTCCAACTATATAGAAGAACAAACCTGGGTCGTGACAGCCACACACCTGAGCACGGTGAGCCAGGGTGCACGCCGATACGTCAAAGATAACTACGACACCTTACTGAATCAGGTTAAAGGGGGTGGTAACGTCACGGTAACCGGGCAGACCCTAAGGGATAAAGGGTATTTGCCTGCGGGTTTTTCCCTGACCAACAATAACGCCCAAACCTATATTCTTGCCGTGACACGCAATCCTGCGCAAACCGACAAACTGGTCGCCTTTGTGTTGACGGCCGGCGGTCAGAACATTGCGTTCAAGGGCCAACGCTATATCGCTCAGAACACTTCTGGCCTGGGGGGTTATATCGAACCCGTTAATGTGGCCAACGGCGCCGGCGGTGGTTGGCAGGTCAACCTGTCTAGCCTGGGGCTCAGCGGGCAGAGTGGTCATCTTGCTGCTTACCTGACGTCGGATGTATTGGCTGGAGGAGCGGAAGAAAGTGATCGTTTGTATCGTTTCCAGGTTAACGGTCGTCCCGACCTCAACAAGATGCATACTTCCATTGACATGGGCAGCAATGATTTGAATAACGCGAATAATGTTAACGCAACGACGGGGCGCTTTAGCGGGAATGTGGAGGCCCACAATGTTTGGGCGGGCCAAGATGTAAATAGCAAACGTCTCATCGCCAGTGAAAGTGTCTGGTCGAGCGGTTGGATCACTGCTCATGGAGATGTTCGCAGTGACACCGGCTGGTTAATCACCAAACATGGTAAAGGATGGCTCAATGAAGACCATGGAGGTGGGTTATATATGGATGACAATGACTGGATTAAATCGGTTAACGGCAAGGGGATTTATACCAGCGGCCAGCTTAAAGGTGGAACCGTTCGGGCAGATGGCAGGGCGTCGGTTGGTGAATATCTACAGTTGGATGGTGTAGCGACAGAAGGGCAGGGGTGCTCTCCTAATGGTTTGCAAGGCAGAAACTCAGCAGGGGCAGTGTTATCTTGTGTCAATGCTGTATGGAAAACATCATCAATCACGGAGACCGTAAACGCATTCGGTGATAATAAATGCGATAATAAGAGTGGTCAATCAATCGCCTATTGCCCCAGCGGCTATAAGCTATTATCCGGTGGATGGGAAATGACCCGTTGGTCTTGGGATCAAGGTAGAAACTCACCAGACACATCGAGTTCTGACCCATATATTAATGCCTGGCGTGTTTCACCTCCCGGTGATGCAGGAGGTTGTATGCGTGCCGTTGCGCTATGCGCAAAATGATAGCTATTGCCTTCCTCCATTTGGTAGTATTCCCACTCTTTGTTGCAATCATGGTTAATTTGTATGAATAACAACAGGTTGGATAGTGTTCAGGCTCTTCGAGGTCTGGCTGCTCTTTTTGTCATGTTATTTCACTTTAGATGGAATATAAATCTTTCCTATCCTAGCTTAGGAGATGAGTTATTCGGCTGGGGGGCTATTGGCGTTGATGTTTTCTTCATAATAAGTGGGTTTGTTATCACGCTTTCAGCGAAGAAACTAAAACCAGGATTATCGGCGACAGGGGTGTTTTTGAAACACCGCGCAAGGAGAATACTTCCAGCCTACTTTATTATCCTGCTAATTACTTTCCTTTTATCTGGGGCTATGAGCACGTTCCATTATCCAGAGAAAGTGAGTAATTTTGCAAGCGCACTCACTTTCTCCCCAATTGATGCCAATAATTCTCCCTTCTATGTAGATGATGGTGGTGTTTATGGTGTTAGATGGACATTGAATTACGAAGTTTTTTTCTACTTGGTCATGGCAGTTTGTCTGATATCAAAATACCGATGGTTACTGTTGTTTGGCGTGTTTTCGTTAAGCCTTATTGTTTTGCCTATGTTAGCAGGGCAATCACCAACCTTGGGGGTTAGTGGCTATCAATTCAATTCAGCTTACTTGAATTTAATAACCAACCCTATCATATGGCAGTTTTTGGTGGGCGTTGGGTTTGGTCTTATCTATCCCTATACAAAAAACTTAAATAGTCAGTTACGCTTAGTAATATTAGTTATTGCAATAGTTGTTGCCGGCTACTTCGTTTTATTTACACCATCACTGGGTCATGGACTAACGATGTCAGGGTGGTATCTGTCAATTTTGTTTATTGCTGTAGTCTTAAATGATGAGATCATAACGAAATACACGCCGAGATTCTTTATTACTTTGGGGGAGATATCATTCTCTCTCTATCTTATCCACACACTAATGAATGGTGGGATAGGAAATCGGCTTGAAAGTATTGGTGTACCTGATGGTTTACCAAGGTTTGTTTTGTCGTGTGTTATCTCCATCGGGTTGGCCTACTTGTCGTATAAATTTATTGAAAGGCCAGTGAGTTTTAGAAAACAAAAATCAGTAAGGCATGAGTCAGTGTAGTTAATAAAAGGGGCGCAATGCCCCTTTGCTTTATTTTTTTCTAACCCCACTCTAAATTCAAATTAATCTAAATAGTCAGATATACAGGATAAAGAAACATGAAATTTTATTGCATGTTACTCTTTGTGCCTGTGGTGCTTAGTGGATGTCAACTTCCGGCTAAAAGTACCGCAGTCATGCCGCTAAAAAATACGGACACTCAATATAATGCTGAGCAGATTCAAAACGCGCAGAATAATTTGTATTTGTCCGGCGCGATAAACCAAGTTCGAGCACCTTTATTTACTCCAGGCATCAGTGCCAATTCTCAGCGCGTAACCCTCAACTGGGATGGCGATGCTGTCGAGCTGCTTTCTCATCTGGCCCGACAACGTGGGTTGACCTTTAACTGGACGGGTGTGCGGCTTCCATTGCCGGTCAATCTGCATGTAAACGGCGTCACCTACCAGAACCTGTTGCGAATGATTGAAGTCCAGACTGCCTGGCGGGCCACACTGCATGAGTTTCCTGGCCAGCTCACGCTGGCCTTTTCACAACCAGAAAAAACGAGGGGGCGTAGATGAAAAAATCCATTATGACGCTACTTTTCGTCAATGGCGTACTGTGCGGCCAGGCAGCAGCTGCACAATCCCCTTCAGAGTCTGCACCGCCAGATATGGGCAGTTACCTCAGTCCTTCACAGCCATCATCGTCGGATGTGTCGGAAACGCGGCGTCAACTGCTTGAAGAGGCTGGACGCACATTGGGTTTTCGGGGCGGAAAAGCACAGCGAGCCTGGGAGCTACGGCAAACACTTGATGCCGTCGCCAAAAACCTGGATGCCTTATATGACTTTCGTACTTTGATCAGCCGCCAGGGTTGGCTTCCTCCGGTGATCAGTGAGGCTCAGGATGTGGCCCACATCACCCCTAATCAGATAAGAACCGCTACGCATGTGTATGAAATTCTTGCCCCGGAGCGTTTTGTCAGCAACCCGCCATCCTGGCGGAGTTGGCTCAATGCAGGTTTATCCACCTCGGCTATCGATGGGCCTGAAGCCGCAGTGATACCGGCCAACGGCGCGCAGAAAGCGCTGTGGCAGGCTGCTGTTCGCAAGGGGTGGGAAGAAGGACGAGAGAGTGCTGACCATACGTTGGAAGCCAATTTCAATCGTCTGACCCGTGATTATCGCGGCATGTTGGTTTACTCCCGCTTGTTGCAACAGGGGTATATCACCTCTCCGGTGGTGACCGACCAGCAACAAACCGTCAGTGGCGATCGTAGCAAGCTGACCACGGGGGACAGAGTTCGTCGCCTCAAAGAGCACGCTGGATTTGTGCCTGACAAGACGAAATGGAAGCCGGTAATACAAAGAGAGGGCGATCATGACTGAATCTACTGACTTTGTTCCCTACCCCTTTGAGAACGGGCTGGATGGCAATGCGCTGAAAGCGTTTTTTGTCTGGTGCGCCAAGCAGAATGTCAGTGATATCCATATCCAGGGCGGCAATCACCTGGTTGTCAGCCACCACGGTCGATTGCGACGAGCCAGCACCTTTGTGCTGGCTGACGATACCTTGTCCAAACTGATTGACGAGGTCTTTGAACCTGAGGTCCGGGCAACGGCCGGTGGGGGGCATCCAGTGGACAGGGCGCTGCAGCTGGATGGCGATATGTATCAGCGTTACGGTCTGGAACGTGGCGAACGGTTGCGATTCCGTTGCAATTTCGTACAGGCAACGGCGGGCCGGCTTGATACGACCATTGCACTGACCATGCGAATTATCCCGACCGCAATCCCTGACCTGGATTCGTTGGGTATCGAAGATGATTTACGCAGTGTTGTTCTGCCTCATAAAGGATTGGCCTTCATTGGCGGTGAAACTGGCTCCGGAAAAAGTACCTTCCTGGCGTCGGTTTATCGGCACTGTATTGATCATGACCCTGACCGCAAAGTGACGACGACCGAAGACCCGATAGAATTTGTTCTGGGTAAGAGCGGAGATATTTTGCCGGCCACCCAGCTGCAGATCCGGCGGGATGTAGCAAATTTTGCCGAAGGTATCCGTGCTGACCTGCGGCGAGCACCGTCGGTTATTGGCGTCGGGGAAATGCGTGATCGGGAAACAGTGGAGGCCGGTATACAGGCGGGCCAGCTTGGTCATCTGTGCTTATCGACACTGCACATTCATTCACCGGGTGAGGCCATACCTCGCTGCCTGAACCTGTTCCAGGCGGAGATCCGCGAAGCTATCGCGCACGACATGCTGGGGGTACTCCAGTACATCGTGGTGCAGAAGTTGCTGAGAACAACTGATGGTAAACGGCAGGCTGTGCGTGAATACATTATCTTTGACGATCCCTTGCGGGAACGGCTGTCGCAAATGCCTTACATCAAATGGGGCCAGCACATTGACGGCATTATTCGAACTGAGAAACGGCGCATTGCCGATCATGCCTGGCGGCTGTACTTGCAAGGCCGCATCGCTCGCAGCGAGCTGGCTGTCGCCCTGACTAGCCACCAATTGCGTGAGTTGGAGCGAGGTCATACCCATGAATGATGAACAGGAACCTTTGCCACCGGGCTATTGGCGCAATGCCTCTCGGCGGCTCAATGTTTACGGTGTTCCGGCCCCCTTGTTTCTGCTGTATTTATTCTGGTTCCGCTTCCCTACTTGGGACACGATTTATGTGATCAGCGGCATCATCATTTTTTTCCGAATTCTGTCGGCCTTTGGTTGGACGTTGACGGTGCTGAATGCCCGGCTGGTCTATCTGTTGCGGGGAAAGCTGCTGTCGGGCCGCCCGTGGTGGTATCGCCGTTTTACTGAAGGCGAGTGACGATTATCCACATAGGCCTTTTAGGGTGCCGGGGTATAGATCGGCATCGAGGAGATCAACATGGGAAAAGTAATTGAGCACTGTCTTTGGCTGGCGGTGCCGCACGAAGAACGAGATAAGGCTCGCAAGGCTGCAGGGCTACTTGACGATGGCCGTTCGGCACTGGCCTGGGATAAAGATGCCGTTCTGTGGTACGCGCGTCCAGGGAGTGATATCGATCGCGTGAAGGCCTGGCTGCCCGATAACACCATCAGCACCGGCGGCGGTGATGCGCAGGCAGAGTTTCATGATGCCCTGACGCAGGCGGGGTTAGTCGTGAAAGGCTTGCCGGTGATGGACGGGAAGCGGCATCGCGTCGCTACGCTGGAGGATAAGAAGGGGCAAAAAAGTGGCGTTTACCGTGGGTTCCTCGATCGCCGACCCGGCGGCTGGTTTATCAATTACCACCGTGCGGAAACGGAGAAGTCGGTCACTAACTGGAAGGCCAGCGGAACAGAAGTTGACCCCGTTGCCCGGCTGCACATTCGGGCTGCAGCCCGCCAGGCACACGATAATGCTGAACGGGCACGAGAGGCCAATTACCGTCGGCAGACGGCGAAAGCGCAGGCATTATACGACAAACTTCCGGGGGCTGACCCCGCCCATCCTTATCTGGTGCGAAAGGGGATAACCCCGACGCCAGAGCTGCGACAAACTCAAAACGGTGCCCTGGTGGTGCCGTTTTTTAATGCTGAGGGTGAGTTTCGCACCTTGCAGTACATCACGCCTGACGGTGATAAGCGGCTTTACAGCGATGCGCCAAAGCAGGGTAATTTTTTGGTGGTGGGAGGCCCGCTCTTACCTGACGCCTCGGTGATGTATGCCGAGGGGTATGCCACTGCCAGAAGCCTGAATCTTGCCACTGGCCAGCCGGTCGTGATGACCATCGATGCCGGCAATATGGCTGCAATAGCCAACGTGCTGCACGCGCGTTATCCCAACACCCCACATATCTTCCTGGCCGATTTGGATCATGCGAAGAAAGTGAACAAGGGATTGCTGATGGCAACCCAGGCAGCGTCCTCAGTGACTTATGGTGCTGCAATTGTGCCTGACTTTACCGACGCTGAAAAAAAACTGGGGCTGACCGATTTCAATGACCTTCACCAGTCGCGTGGGCTTGATGGGTTGCGTTTGCTCGTGACCGCCAACATTGCCCGAACACTGGAGATCATCCGAGAGGAAAGAGACAAAATGAACCTTCCATCCGATGGCGTATCGCCGCCCACTCCTGACGAACCGCTGCCTACTCCGGTCGACGCTATGCCGCCAATGCCGGCCGAGACGCCCTCTTTCCAGGGCGATATCGGGCCTGTTGAACCGGCGGTGGATCAGCTTCCCGTTGTTGATGAGACGCCGATCGATATTAATGATTATGCGTCCTGGGCCGCGCAAGCCGAAACATCGACAGTTCCCTTACCTGGTGTGGGCACCGAACCCGCAGAGATCCCCGTGGTTTCTGATGCAGTAGCCCCCTCAGACGACGCCCCCATTTCTCTGGCTGGACGACTTAATCCTGAAGGGCGCGTACCAGAACCAACCCCGACCGGCGGTGCAGAATACGTTGTACCGACGCCAGAGACGACTGAAACGTCCCGGGTGGCGACAGCGGATACGGCAAGTGAATTGGAGGCTGACGTGCCACCTCGTCCAGCCAGTGAGCCAGAGCAAGAAAATGCCATACCTGCGTCAAAGTGGGCTCACCGCTCTGAGTCAGAACAGACTCAGGCCGAACCTACCGTTGACGCTATCTGGGTTGGTCCGCCACGCCCGAACGGCGAAGCCGCTGATCCGGACGTAGCGCTGATAGATAAGGATGCGTTACTCCAGCGGCTGTCATGGGAGCCGCAGAGCGATAAGTCGGTTCTCTATAAGTTGGATAACGAACCGGCGTTCATCGATCGGGGTTCTCGGTTGGATATGGCGGAAGGGGCCAGCCAAAGCGATGAGAAGGTGCTCGCGGCGTTGTTGACGGCGGCACAGTATTACCGGGGACGTATTGAGTTGACCGGTAGTGAAGCTTTTCAGGAAAAAGCGATTGCCTTGATTGCCCAGCATAAAATCAATGTGGCGATGAAGGTACCCGCTCAACAGGCCATGCTGGAGGATGCGCGGAAGTTATTGGCTACACCAGTATCAGCGCGTGACGCCGTCACCGGTGACATGGTTCCGATGCCAGCTCATTCCCCCACATCGCAACCGGCTGCATCGCCGGTGAATCATCCCGACCCCGAAGCAGCCACACCGGCGGACGCCCCGCGAGAGGTTGCACCAGCCGTTGATCATCGTGTCGCTCCTGCAGCGCGACCGCAAGATAATGCGGCTCAGCCCGACAGCAGTATTTCTCCCGCTATTCACCAAAGTTACAAAGCGGCGGCGGCGGGGGTGACGGGCAAGGTACTCGAATGTGGTAACGCACCTTTCCGTTTTGAACCCGGTCAATCGCAAAGCGCTTTTATTACGCTGCGGACGCGAGAAGGAAAACAAACGTTCTGGGGTAAGGAGCTTTCGGGGTTGCTGCGTGAAACGCGCATTAAGCCTGGCCGCATAGCGACACTGACCTGGCTGGGAAAGGAGGCGGTAACCGTACAGGTTCCGCAAAAGGACGATCAGGGGGTGGTCACCCATTTTGAGTCTAAAACTGCTCATCGCAATCAGTGGTCGTTGACCCCGACTGGGGGCGATACGGTACGCACCGGCACTGATGAAGGCGTGAAGCTGGCGGCATTCGATGCGTCGCGCTTTGCCAAAATCCAATCGGCCATCATTACCCAACTGCACCTCGATATGCCGCCGCCGGCTGCGCCTAAGGAAGGTGTGTACTGGTTGCGTCCTGATGGGCAGGGCAGTCAGACCCCCGGAGATGTGTTATCCGCACCACGGCCGTCCGTGGATAAAGGGGCTGGGGAGCCGGTTGTTAGCAGTTGGTCGAAAGATGGCCATCTTGATTTGTATCTGGTCCGCAGTGATGGTCCGTATCTGCAGGGTGTGGTTCGCCACCAGGGGCAGTATCAGCATGTCCTGGTGACGTTGCCTGGCAGGGACGATGCCCCACCGATGGTGTTCAACACAGTCACCCCGGAGGGCGCGAGGCCTGTAGGTTGTGGAAATGGGATCAACCGCAGCAGCGGCCAGCCTGTTCCCCGCGAGAATATTGCCTTCAAGCTGGAAGGTGATAGCCAGGTTCGGATTGGCAAACTGGATGCACCCGCCAGCTTACCGCCCGCGCTTCATTCCCGATTGGGATTTGACGAGCGTTGGCGGGATGAGAACACCTCCCCAAAGGCCGCGCCGGCGGCAGCGCCAAAGGCGCAGCCGGGCGACCCTCGCCCGATATAACTCACTGACCGCAAAGGACACTTTATGTTTAAAAAAAGCGTGTGCGCCACACTGCTTGCGGCGTTGTGCTGTCTGCCGGCTACCAGTTTTGCTTCTACCTGCCGTGCGGGGGCTGCTGCTGAAGCTGGTAGCAAAGCCGGTTATGAACAGGCCCGGCGGGCAGCCGAAGCCTGGGCGTCGCGAGAACAGAATGCCTCCGACCAGTTGCAGGATTGTTTGTCACGGATACGCACAACCACTATCCAACTGCCCACGTTCCCCAGCCTTGCCGACATCATGAACCAGGTGTCCGAGAAGGTCTGTCAGGCGGCCGTTGACAAGATCAACGACTACATCCCCGGCAACATTGACCCGTGGCAAGAGTTCACGGGGCGTTAAGGAGACCCATGCAAACGCAAGAACAGAGCTCTGCCGAGGCGCCATTGGCGCCGAACATGGTGCCTCCTGTGTCAGACGATGAGGCGCGTGCTTATGCACATGCCCTGTCCCTGCAACGCCAGCGTGAGCTGGGGGCGACTTTTGCCCATCGCTGCCTGACCGTCATGTTGTGGCTATGTGTGGCGATGGTGCTGTCGCTTTCCCTAAACGGATATCTGGGATGGCAGGTTGCACACCCTCCGGTGAAATACTTTGCGACTGAGAACGGGCGGGTGACTCCAATCAAACCGATGAATATGCCAGCGTTTAGCTCTGAGGATGTTGCGGCATTTGGTGCCGATGCATTGCGTAAAGGCTTTACGCTCGACTTTGTTCACTATCGTTCGCAGATGACCCGGGTGGAGCCACTTTTCTCTGACCAGGGTTTTGAGGGATACAACAAGGCACTGACGTCGTCGAACATTCTTGCTGCAGTTAAAAGTCAGCGGATGAACCTGTCGGTTGATGTGGCGCCTGGCGTCATACGCAGCAAAGGGGTACTTGGCGATCGTTATACCTGGGAGTTCCAGTATCCGGTCACACTCAAGCTTGATGGGCAGCAAACCAGTACGCCAGCTCAGCGGTTTATCTTCACTTTGCGCATTCAGCGCACCGACGTTCAGGAAAAGCCGGCGGGTCTTGAAGTCACCCAAATGATTTCAACAAACGCCAACTGAGGTTCCCCCATGAAAAATACCCTAATGTTCTCCTTGCTGGCGTTGATGACCACGCCGGTCTTGGCAGAGGCGCCTGCCGCCTCCGCGCCAGCGGGTTGGTCACAAAGTCAGACTCCCACGGCTGCGGTGCCTGCTGCACCGGCCGCTCGGCCCGTGTCGGAGACACCATTACCGAATGGTGCCGGGTTGTCCGGTAGCGATCCACTTCCTCCTCCCTCACCACTCTATGCGCAGGCCGAGGAGGCCGTATCACCCTTGACCCCTGATGAGATTAGACAGTTGCGTGCGCGTCAGTCCGACGTCACCCGGGCCATGATCTCACCCTCAGTATCGGTGGTGCCTCGCATCAGTGCACTGACCGTCGATTTGTCGCCGGGAGCCAGTTTGCCACTGGTGCGTACGGCGATGAATTACCCCAGTTCACTGACGTTTATCGACAGCACCGGTGCACCCTGGAAATTGGGCGCTGCACCGATCAGCGGTAATCCGGCCTTCCAGCTTTACTGGGTGCCGGACAGTCCGGTGATGGTGGTTTATGCCAAGCAACCTTTTGTTAGCGGCAATATCACCGTTTATCTGAGTGGGTTGTCCGTTCCCATTGTGCTGAATGTCACCAGCGGCGAACCGGATACGTCTGCTAAAACCTGGACGGTAGACAGTCGCCTCGATATGCGCGTTCCCCGGCGTGGGCCAGCGGCCAAAGCGACGGCCATACCTGAAAGTCGCATCGGGCTGCATGACAGTACGCTGCAGTCTTTCCTTGACGGTGTACCGCCTAAAGAGGCTCGGCGGCTCAAAGTTACCGGTGGAGTGCCTGACACCACGGTATGGCAACTGGGGGATGATTTGTACATCCGATCGCGCGCCGATATTCGTGACGAGTTTGAAGCGACGCTTTCCTCTGCAGATGGTACTCACCTGTGGAAGTTACCGGCGACACCCTATGTGACGTTTTCCGTTATGGGGAAAACCACCGCGCTAAACATTGCTCTGGAGTAAGACATGGCGAGTGAAAATGATGCAGGAAGGGATAAAAAGCTGACATTGACCCTGGTGGCCTCTGCTGTGGTGGCATTGGTAGGCGGGACTTATTTTGTCTGGAGCTGGCTGGCTACGCCGCCACCGGCACCCTCCCAGGTTGATATCAATCGCGTAGGCGCGTCGGTGCACAGCAAGGGGACAGAAACGCCGGCGTACCGGGATTTGCTTCGACAGTATAACCAGGAAGGGGTCACGACCGCACAGCAGCGTAATAGCAGCTTTATTGCTTCTATACCACTGGAGCAGGAACCCGTGACGCTACCCTCTCAAGCTACGAATGCGCGAAAGCCATCGACAGAACCCTCAGCCCGACAGGGGCGCAGTGATTCGCGTCAGGCCGATACGGACAGGCAGCGGCAGGACGAACGGCGGCAGAAAGCGTTGGACGCCTTATTGGCGCAGATGGTACCGCGAACGGATACGACATCACCGCCAACCGGTATACAGGTGGCTCAGGCTCTCGGTGGGGGAGATGGTAGTACATCGGGGGGGAGCGGGGGAGACATGTCGGGCTTTAGCCGCTGGAGCGCCAGCCTGCCGGGCAATATGTCGATGCAGACGGCCTCACTCAGTACCGGAACAGGGGGATCTCCGGTTACGCCTTCCGTGGTCGTGCCACCCTACTGGCGTGGTCCGGGCGTGATCGACATTGGCGTGGACTCAGATAACAGCACCACCCCAGTGTTGGGGCGGTTTGTGTCAGGTCCCTATGCGGGAGCGGTGCTTAAAGCCCCTGCCGGCGCGAAGCTGGCGGGGGATGGGGTGGTGATCCACTTCACCGAAATGGCTTTTGGGGGCGTCAATTATCAGGTCGATGCCTATGCGCTGCAGGATGAGAGTCTGATGCCGAGTGTCGCCACTGAAGTCAATAACCGTTACTTCTCGCGCATTGTATTGCCAGCCTTGCTGAAAGGGATTGGTGGTATCGGTGAGATGTATGCGCAAGCCAATACGCAGGTGGTGACGAACGGCTTCAACGCGGTGACGACGCGACCGGAAACACCGGATGGTAAAGCCGTTGCTGGCGTGATTGCCGGCGGCACGGCCAGTCAGGCGGCGAATGTGCTGAGCAGTGATGCTGCCCGCTTACCGTCGAAACAGGTGCTTGTCGAGAAGCAACAGGTGGTGGCGATCCAGTTCATGCGCGGGGTTTACTCGACCGATGTGGCCAACGTGGGGGCCGCGACAGCGCCAATGGTCACATCACCGATGGTAAAGCCGGTAGACAGAATGCCTCCGACAGAAAACGATTGGCGGGCACAGACGCAGGCACGTATCGACGCGCAGCGCAGGCTGCAACAGCAATAAGGGTTATTCCATGGCACAACAATTCGAGCAGAACACGACTCTAGGGCGGGATGAAAGTTTGGCGTGGCGTCAGAAAAGTCAGCAACTGCGGCAGGCACTGAACTGCGCGCTGGCCTGTTTGCACGCCTGTGAGCCTGACGCTATCTCCTTCAGGTTGCTTCAGGATTGGTTACAGGCGGATAGGGTGTCCGAGTTGTACCTTCTTATGTATACCGATCAACGTTTTGATGAAGGACGGGAAGCGCTGGAGAGTTACCTTGACTGCCTGCCCGGCGTGCATCCTGAACACGCGGCGGCGATGAGTCCATGGCCGGAAGCCGCAGAGCGTGCCCATGATTATCTGGTTCAACTGATTACTCGGGAGAATAGGCATGAGTGAGTTTTCAACTAACCCAACAGTATCCGCCCCGCCTGAAGCTCCGCCAACACCGACTATGCCCGGCAGACCTGGCTTAATGCAACGCAAGTTGCTTTTTGGTCTAACGCTGCCCTGGCTTGCAGGGGCCGTTCTTGCTCTGGGACTGTTTGCGGCTTATCTGTTCGCTCCTTATGTGAATGGTGGTGATGGCGGTTCGGCCGCTACGCAGGATGCCTTCAGTGAGGCTGAGTATGGTCAATCTGCGGCACCGGTGGCGTTGGCCGCTGTCGCCCCGGCAGGGGGAGCGGACGCGGTTCAACTGCAGAATGACGTTGCCACCATGGTGGGCGGTGTTCGTTCTTTTGCGGAGACTAACCGCACGGCGATTTCCCGGTTGGCGGACACGGTCAAAACGCAGAGTACCGCGCTGGCCGCGCTGAAACAGCAATTGACTGACCTGCAGGCACAGAATAACCATCTGCTCAGCAGGTTGTCTGTTCTTGAGGCAAAGCCTGCAGCTGTGGTGTCGCAGGTTAATGACCGTGCCGCGCCCCGTTCTCGTTCTGCGCTTGCCGGCATGCGACTTGATGCGGTGCAAAACGGCATGGCGTGGGTGTACTGGCAAGGTAAAACCTGGGCTGTCAAAGCGGGCGATCGGCTGGGGCGGGTGACCATCACCGTTATCGATGCTCAGTCTCGTGAAGTCAGCACCAGCGCGGGCGTGCTGAAGTGAGGTAAGGGTTATGCCTAACGGAAGCGATGCTATCCAGCTGTTGGTCAATCTCGCGCATAACGTGCAGGGGGCGTTTACCCGTTTGGGGTTTACGCTGGCCATGTTGTTTGCCGTGGTAGGCGCGGTGACATTTCTGGCACATCACGCCAGTGCATCACGTAAATCGCCGGGCCAGTCCGCTGGGGGCGGAAAGGTGATCGCCTGGTTGCTGTTGTGCGGAGGGCTGGCGGGATTGGATCAGATGATCGGTGCTGCAGCCCGGCAAGTGGGTTGGCAAGGTGCTACCTTCGACGCCATCAGCTATGTGGATGTTGGCACCTTTGGTGTGGCGGCCGATGCCGCGAACGCCATGCTGACCCTGATCCGTGTCTTTGGCGTTTATGTTGCGCTGCAGGGGATGTTGACCTGGCGCCGGTCACTTAAAGATGGGCATACGGGGTTGTCGGCCAGTCAGGACGTTTCCACCGGAAGCTTGAAATTCACGCTGGGTATCATGATGGTCTGCAGTCCTTATCTGCTTGATGCCCTGCAAAAATCCCTTGGCATGCTGTAAGCCTGCCGGGTTTCATCCGCGCGTAAGCGCACTCTCACCTTCATTAATAACAATCTTCATTTTCAAGGAGTCAATCATGCCAAACGACATGATGCTGAAACTTTCCGTGCGCGCTTATTTCATTAAAACGTGGTTACGTCAGCGATTTATGGCGTTTTTGTCAGGAGCTATAGCGGTTCTACCGGTCACTGCACTGGCCGATGGTGATATTGCGGACATGGCCGACCGTGCCGCTGAAGGTGCCAAGTCCGGGATTAAGTCTGCACTTGTTATTGCACAGCTTGCCGGAGCCGTATTTGTCATTGGCGGACTGATTGCAGCAAAAAATAAGAAGGACAATCCGCAGATTAAGGTCTCCCATATTATTTCGGCAATTCTGTTTGGGGTCTGCCTCATCGTGGTGCCGGAAATTATCAAACGAGCGCAAACGCAGGTGGGACTGTCACCGGTCAACGTCGGCTAACGAGATACGCTCCGGATTTCCGGAGCGTTTTTTATGGAGTGAATCTATGGCACAGCGACATATTCGGGGAGATGGCCCGGTCTGCTTTTGGTTGAGAATTCGTCATGACTGAAGCTCAGTTAACGCTAGCGCCACTTTCACTGGATATCAGTGGCGATCCCCAAACACCGGTGCCGCAGCCGATGGACGGTTCACGTTGTCGATGCTGTGGCCTGCATATTAACAAACTGTGGCAGGGGGCCCGCGCAGGATTTGATGAGCCACATGCGGTATGCACCTTATGTTACCTCTCCGGGCACCTCGACAGCCCCACCGCAGCCCATGCTCGTCTGGTCTGGCTTCCCGGCGTTTCACTGACGAACGCCCTTCATCTGCAGCGTCAGATTTTGTTGGCGATGATTACCGGCACCCGAGCACAGCAGCGTGAGGGGAAACGCGTGTGGCGCTGGATGATACTCCATGCCCGAGAGGTTGAAGGGGCATGGGGAACGGCGCGAGTGGGAGAGTTTGCCGCAGCCATGCTGCGACTGCCCCCCGTCAAGCGGGCACGCCTGCAAGAACGACTGGTTGGCTGCGTACCTGTATTTCCCCCTGATGTGTTCGATGACCTGTCCCTGTTGTTGCCTGAGGGTAAAACAGCGGCGCAGGCCCTGACGACCTGGTGTTTCCCTACCTACCGCCGGAGTGATTTGTATGCCGAACCCGATCCGCTGGATTGAAGAGATCATTACTGCCACCTCCCGCTTTGCCGTGTCGCGGGATTTACCCGACTACTGTGATCTGCAGACGGTGATCCGTCTGACAGATGACGACCGTATACGCCACCCCGAGTTGGCAGCGCCCTATATCCTGGTGACTGACGACGGTGATTATTGCTCGGCCTTTGCCGTCGCCGGCAGCTTTTGCGATACCGATGAAATGGCCGCCTCTGACGCCCCGTTTTCCTGGGCGGGGCGCATCAAACGTATGACCGAATCCCTGAATGCGGTGTATCGCCGACATGGCCATAAATTCAGCCTGATTTACGAGGATGATCCCTCCCGTGGGGAAGAAGAAGTCAGGCGTCTTATGGCACCTCAATACCGATCCATTCGCCGTACCGGCATGGCGCTGAAGGAAATTCTGGATGAGCGGGTGGCCAAGATCAGCCCCTGGGTGTCACGAGAACGCTGCTATCTGGTGTGTTACACCGGACGCAAGGCATTGTCCGCCCACGAACTGATGGACGAAAACAAGCGTCTCAAGGCGCTTATCCAGCAAAGCCCCGATGCGCGTTTTGGCCAAATCCCTGTTTTGGCTGAGATGGTGGGACAAAAAATCAGACATGATGCCTTTCTCAGTGGCATAGAGGCGGCATTGAGAGATAACGGCGAAGGCGTGCTGTTGAGTCGTCTTGACGCGCATGCTGTTGGGCACGCATTGCGTGAGCAAGTGGATCGTGCCGGTACCTCCGAGCACTGGCAGCCATTGTTGCCGGATGATCCCATTATGCCTCATGGTGCACGTGCTGGAGATGATCACACGCCATTCCTGGCCCCCTGGTTGAACTTCCAATTGATGAATCAGGATGTTCACCCACAGGGCAATATGCTGTGCATTAACGGCGTGTGGCATGGCACGTTGTCGGTGATCCTGGGGCCGCAAACCCCTCAGACATTTGCACATCTCAAAGCATTGGTGCCGCGTGCGGTGCCCTGGCGGGTACGGATGGATGTGATGCCTGGTGGCATGGCGGCGCTGGGTGTCAAGAAAGGGACGCTCGACTTTATGGCGTTTGTGCCGACCTTACGGCCGATTTGGAAGTCCATCGCGGCACTGACACAGGTTGAAAAAAATGAACCGGTCTGTGTGATGACGATAACGGCAGCGACCTGGGGGGACAGTCCACAGGCGGTAACCCGTAATCTGACGCTACTGACACAGGCTTTCCAGTCATGGGGCGTCTGTGAGGTCACGCAGACTTTCGGCGATCCGGTTCGTGCCTGGGTTTCCACTCTGGTGGCATCCAGCAAAGGCAGCGGCCCCAACCCGCTCTACCCCCCGTTATCCGAAGCACTGAACCTGACGCCGTTGACGCGGCCAGCATCTGCCTGGGAGGACGATGGCAACGCCTTGTTCCCCACGCTGGATGGCAAACTTTATCCTGTGGGGCTGGCCACCAGTAAGCAGAACAAGTTGACCAACCTGGTGTCCGGTTCACCAGGGACGGGGAAGTCAGTGTTACTTAACGCCCTTGGTAACATTCAAATCACCAGCGCTCAGCAAAACCTGCCATTTTTTGCCGGCGTGGATAAGGGATTTTCAATGCAAGGCCAGATTGCCTTGCTGCGTGATGCTTTACCGCCGGAACGGAAAGATGAGGTGGTGGGTATTGTTCTGCAGAATAGTGTGGCCCATTGCCGCAACCTGTTTGATATCCAGTTGGGGGCGCGTTATCCGATAGAGCCTGAACGCAACTGGATCCTCAGCATGTTGACCGCCATGTGTATCGATCCCAGCACCGGCGAACCCCCTAATGCCCGCGATACCCGACAAATCCTCGAGCGGGCCATCAGCAAAGCCTACACCACGAATGCGGAAGTCAGCCCGCAGGCTTATAGCCGCGGTCTTCCTGGATTGGAGTGTGTCGATGCGGCATTGGATAAATTGGGGCTGTTTGAACGGTTCGATGCAGACTGGTGGGATAAAGCGCTATGGTACGAAGTGCGTGATCTGCTGTTTGATGGAGGCTATGTGCGAGAGGCTCAATTGGCCCAGTTCCAGGCTGTACCGGAACTGACCGACATGACCGGTATCTTGAATCATGAAGATATTCAGGGGGCCTTCGGTAAAGTGCAGCGAGATGGCAGTCAGGAAAAGTTGCTGGAGTATATGTATCGCTGCATGAAAGACGCGGTGGGTGAATTCAAAATGCTGGCTGGGCGCACGCGGTTTGTCATTAGTCCTCGAACACGCGTGATCGCGATCGACCTCAATAACGTGATGGGGGATGACAGTAAGGCGGGGCATCTCAAAACGGGGATCATGTTCCTGTTTGCTGGCCAGGTGGCTGGCGGTGATTTCGTCCTGCCTCAGTACCGTGATGCGTTGCTTGCCGCGGTCGACAAGCGTTATCACGCATTACATATCGAACGGTTGGAACAGCTGGATCAAGAGGTCAAGACCAAGGGGTATGACGAACTGCATAACGCCAAGAAAGTGCCGTTTATTTTCCCCATGCTGGAAACCCAGGATCGTGAACAACGGAAATTCGGGGTCCGCACCGTGTTGTCTTCCCAGTATATGCGCGATTTCCCTGAGGCCATACTTCGCTCGGCTAATTCATTGTTCATGATGGAGGTCGATCCGGATGACGAAGCGCTGCTGGTCGAGCGCTTCAAGGTACCGAAAGTCACCTTGCGTAACTTCCAGCGCTGCGGCACAGGCCCAGCGCCGGACGGGAGTGGCGTGCCGTTCCTGGGCATTTTTCGTATCAAGGGTGGGGGGACGTTGGCCCGGATACTGAAAAACGCGCTGGGGCCCCTTGAACTGTGGGCGCTTAACTCTTCACCGATAGACAGTTCGCTCCGGCGGTTGTTGTACGAACAAGTTGGCGGGTCAACGGCGCGCACCATTCTGGCTGAGGCTTTTCCGCAGGGCACGGCAGAGAAGCTGATCGAACTGCGTCGAAAGCAGGTCGGCGATGTGGATGCCGGCAATGTCACGCGCCACCTTGCCTCTGAGCTTATTGCCAAACGCGGCTATCACCTTTAAGCGAGAAATATCATGAAATACTCTGCGACAGTGGTCGCGCTGGCGGTCAGTCTGGTACTGATCCAGCCTGCGGCCGCGTATACCGTTTATGTGTCCGGCAGTGCACCGATTGAATTCCAGGTGATGCCGGCAATGGCCACCATCAATGCCACGTTGGCGGAGATCCTCACAACGGAAACCCAGATAGGTACTGCTATCGTGCAGGCCAGTGACAAACAGGTGTCGGCGGTGACCGAGGCGGCTCGCGCGCAGCGTGAGGCCGACATCTTTGGGCGTCAGACAGAGCGTCTGGAGCGAGCCCGCGACAGTTTTACAGTAACGGACAGTATCTGCAGCGAATCGGCGTCCGGCATGGCCACGCAGGTCAGCAAGCAAACCCGTTCCAGTGCCTCCCGCCTGTCTGGCGGCGGGGGCGTCAGCAGCGAAATGGTGCGCAAGAGCGTAGCGTCCCTTCCGGTGGCACCGCGTCAGGGTGGCTATCGCAGTGCGGCGGTACATGCGGCTTACTGTACGGCAGAGGAAGCGGCAACCTATGGGGGGACAGACCTGTGTCCACAGGTCTCTCCGCTGCCCGGCGGTGATATCGAGTTGCGTTCCCTGATGGATGGTGCCGGCGCTGTCGGCAAAGCACCTGACCTGACCTTCAATCAAGAACAGGTGGATGCGGCGATGGCCTACATGAAAAACTCGTCCCGCCATGATGCGGGACGCACACCGGGTAAAGGTGATATTCAATCGGCCACAGGCCGCGAATATCAGGGGTTGCTGACACAATACAAATCAATACAGAGCGCGGCCTCGCAGCCCCAGCTGGACATGATTGCGGCCAGCCAGCCCAATCCTGCGACCCGGGATGCGTTAGGTGAGTCGCTACAGAGTCCGTCGGCCAGTCAGTATTTTTCAGCGACGGCGAGCCAGGAAGCGCAGAGGTCCGGGGTGATGAGCGAACGGGAGTACGAGTCTTTTGAAGTCGGCCGGCGTTATGCCAACACCGCCTATGAAACCGATCTGCAGGCGATGAGTGGCGACAATCTGACGCGTGAGCTGGTCCGTGTCCAAAGCCTGGGTAACTGGTTGCAGTTGGGCATTAAAAACGAGCTGCGCAAGGCAAATGTTATCGCAGGGCAGCAATTGGCCATGGCGGCGAAAGCACAATATGCGCCGCAGCTGCAGCAGCTTTCCAACCAGATGAGTGCGGGAGTAACGGCTAATGCAAACTGAACGAGACGATAAGAAAACAGGAACCTCCTCGTTGCGGCGTGTTGGGAAAGTAGGGCTGTCATTGGTAAACCCATTCTCTGACCTGGGCGTTATTTACCGGGGTAGCATGCGGCCGATACTGAACAACCTGGGGCGGGTACGGGAGGTGGTTCGCGAACGTCGTCAGGTTGACCGTGAAGCTTTGACCTGGGCACAAGCCGTGGCGGCAGCGGGCGTTTCGGTTGAGCAGCTTCGCACCAACTATGTACGCATCCGGGCATTTTGGTGGTTCCTTATGCTGGTTTGCGGCGGACTCTCCTTGATTTTGTTACTGATGATCATGGTGAGTGTAGTCTCCCTGCCAGGCTCGGTCCTGCTGCGTGCGACGATTGCGTCATTGATTTTGGCGTTGTTAGGGGCTGCAGGGTTCGTGAAAGCGCTGATCGTGACGTATCGCCTGTGGCAACTCAATACGCAGCGCGTCAGTAAAGAAGAAAAGGGGACGTTCGGTGATTTCCGGTCGGAGAATCGCTGTTGCCGGCAAGTGGTGTCATTAGGCTATTGGCGCTGACAGCCCGACTGCATTTATCCCCCTTTGACGCCTCATTCACTTCCCTGCCTTCTGCCCTGCGATCTACCGGGGACATAACATACGGACAACACGATGAAATTTCTCAAAAGGCTGTGGTCAGCAGGCTTGCTGCTGCTCTTTTCCTGGCCGGCGTTCGCTGATGGTGTGAATTATCAGACCATCGCAGACGCTGCACAGAAAACCAATGACTTATCGCGCCAGGCGCTGGTCATGATCTTTGGGGATGTGGTTCTACATCCGTTTAACCCTGGGCAACAAACGTTGATTGGCTCGCTGTTTGCCATTATCAACGGTGTGCTTTGTGCCATAGCCCTGTTCTGGTTTTTGACCGTGACGATGAAAACCGTCGTGAAGGCTGGACATGAGGGGCGTGTGTTTAATGGTGCTCGCTCGATGCTGTATCCGGTTATGACCTTTGCGGGCTTTATCACGCTGGTGCCTACAGGCTCGGGGTGGTCGATTTCGCAATTGGTGATGCTGTGGGCCGCGTCGGTGATGGGCGTCGGAAGCGCTAACCTGCTGACAGATAAAGCGGCAGATATGATGGCCAGCGGGTATTCGATGGTCACGCAGCCGACCGCGCCGGCGACCCGTTCAGCTGCACGGGCCATTTTTGAAATGAACCTGTGCAAATATGCCATCAACCGCGAACTGCAGGCTCTTTATGCGTCAGGGGAAGCGAATACACCCATGATGAGTACGAAAGGGGGCAGCGGGGAATATGAGACCGGTAATGGCAGTGCCATTTGCGGGTCGGCGAAAACACCGAACTCTGCCCGTAGCGGTGTATGGAACTTGTTGTTTGACAGCAAGGTCGATACCGACAGTGTCGTGGCGTCACAAAAGCAGGCGTTGGACAGGATGCAGACGTCGCTGGATCGGGCGGCAATGGATTTCGTCGATACCTATCTGAGTAAACGTGATCAGGACAGTGGCAGTTTTCAGGATGTGGAAACCGACATCCAGAATGCGGCGGCCGATTATGAAGATACGGTCAACAAAGCGTTGAACCAGATCAACTACAAGGATTCGCTGCAGAGCCAACTGGTTAATCAGATCAAGAGTTATGGCTGGGTTTCTCTGGGGGCCTGGTATCACACCTTCGCGACCGCCAACAGTAAAACCAACGATGTGGCCAACGCGACGCCTATCACCAGTGGCATGAGTGGGGTGGGTGAGCACGGTACGGGAGACTTGTATAACCAGGTGTTTACCGCTTATCGCGCACAGGTGCAGAACAGTACCTATACACCCCCCCTGGGAACACAAACGGAGAGTGAGATTAGTGCAGCCGGTGCAGCTCAAGAGCCCAACTCTGTATTTGTTGGCATATTAAAAAGTCCTATACAAAGGCTAACTAACTTTATAGCAACGAGAAATATAGGAGCAAATTCAGACTACACTGAGCAAGTTAACCCACTGATTAAAATGCAAGAAGTAGGCGATTATACGCTGGGTACCACAGAAACGCTGATGGCAGCCTATGCCGGCACTTGGGCGATTGCATCGGCGGCCAGTAACTCACCGGTGGGGTGGGCAAGTAAGATCTTTGCGGTTGATGCCGGCGCGGTGGTGAAGGATGTGATGGGCGCGATGGCGCCAATGTTCTACTTCTTTATGTTTGCACTTTTGGCTATCGGATTCTCACTGGCGGTATTTTTGCCGGCCGTCCCTTTTATTTTCTGGATGACGGGCTTCTTTAACTGGATTGTCAGCGTGCTGATTGGGTGCGCAGCAGGACCAATGTGGTCAGCGACGCATCTGGGGGCAGAAGAAGACAAGGGGAGCCGCAGCGCATATGGGTATATTTTCCTGATTGACATGATGTTGCGGCCTTCGCTGATGGTGTTGGGGTTCTTCTTCGCCTCTGTGGCGGCGATTGCCGGCGGCACGGTACTCAATTTGTTGTTTGCTTCAGCCCTGGCCAACGCTAATGCTGACTCGATTATGGGGTTGGTCAAAATGGTCGGCTGGCTGATGATATATGCACGTATTGCCACCTTTGGCGTGACGCGCTTATTCAGCTTACAGGCCTCACTGCCAGATTATGTGATCTCATTCCTCGGTGGTCGAGAAGGGAATAATGTTATGGGTGGCTTGGTCGATAATATGAAAAATATGTTCGGTGCTGCAGGTACGGGATCGCAGCGAATTCCCGGTATGCGCAATATGCCGAAGCGGTCTGGAAAGGGTAATGAAACTGATGGAATACAGTAGAAACCCCCTGACAAATACACAGTGGTTGGGTATAATGTATTCAATTATAGAGGAGGAGATTTTATGGCTCAGCGACTAAAAACAGGGAAAGAGTTCACTTTTTTCCTTATCAAACTTGCTTATGGGTTAGTTGCTCTCCCGTGTCTGCTCATATTGGGGCTTTTATCTCTGTTTGCCATTAGTGCCCCTGGTAAGACAGGTAGCGACATATATATTATTGTTGGAACAATCTGGATGGGGGTAATAATCCCAGTAGCTGTATTCTTCTTTCATGTTTTAAAAAAACGCCGTCTTTTGAAAATCATTACCAATGATATAAAAAGTTCCGATTTCTTTATGCCAGAGCAAGGCTATGAGATGTTCCATGAAGGTGATGGTAAATATCTGGGTATCGATATCAAGCGCGGCACCATCCTTTACGTGCACCGTATCCGCAAAGGTGAAGTGGACGTGATTGGACTGGATATGAACGACTGGACCAATCGGGAAGTGGAAGGAAAGATGTTCCGCCTTTACACCAAACTCCCTGAGTTGCCCCGCATTGAAATTGCGACCCCTTGGGCCCAGCGCTGGTTTGATACGTTGGGTTCTATGGAGTTCAAGCAATATCAGCCGGCGATGCCGTTCTCTGAGTATGTTGATATTCACCGTGAGCAGCTGGAGCGTGAAAACCATATCGCGATCCCTCGCCTGGCCTGAGCCGTACCTTATCCCCCTCTAGTCACCTCATCGGGTGGCAAACACCCTCAACACCGGCTTTTAGCCGGTGTTCTTTTTTGCGAGTTCCTCTATGTATAACCGCCCATCGCAGAGCGCGTGGGACGGCGATCAAGGGCAAATGTTCCTGGCCTTCTGCGCTGCCGTTCTATTGTGTTGGCTATTTTTTGATTCGTTTGTATACGGGAGTTGCTGGGTATTGTACTGGCTCTGGACTGCGGTAGATGTTCCCCGCATCCATAACTGGACCGGTGGAAAAATTAACCTGCTGGCCGACACGGCCAATCACGCCGCCAGCGTTACCTTCGATGAGTGGCTTAATGTGATGAACGCCACTTCAGGTATCTTACTGTTGTTCCTGGTGCCGATCGTTGTGGCCAGCTTTATCGCGCTGGCGCAGCACCCCGTTCTGGCTTTTCGCAGCAAACGGTCCATCAATGTCCATACGTTGCCGGGCCTGGTCAGTGGCTTTGCCCCCTCCGTGATGCCTGTTCTGGCCATGGCATCCGGGCCGGATGGCCTGATGAATGATCCCGCACCGGCGAATGTTTGGGCGCTGAAACCCGAAGACTTCACCACGCAACATCAACTCGTTCAACGCAAGACGCTCGATCGGACTGCCGCAGCGGAGGTCTTCACTGCGCAGTTGGGAAAAACAATGTGTAATGTGACAAATTGGCACCCTTATGAACGCGCCCTGCTGGCAGTGTTTGGTCTGCAAGTATTCCTGAACGATCGGGCGGCGGCGTCACGGTTGCTGGATGACCTGAATCGCTCCTGCGTAGTGCGGCGTTTTTTACGGCGCAAGCGGGTTTCACCTGTGCCGTTGTTCCCGTTGGCCAATACAGCGTTTGAACGCGTGGTTCAAGCACCAGGCGTCAACGAGTGGTTGGCGCGACATGGGTATGTGCGCAGTGCGCTGGTTGGGTTGTATGCCCGTGACCTGCGATTGCCCCCGGCGCGTTTTCGTTGGCTCAAGGGTGTTGACCGTACATTGTGGTATGGCCTGCATTCGGCAGATACCGCCAAGGTGTTTGTCGAAGGTGCTGGTATTGCTGCTCAGGCTCGGGCCGAGGTGCGCGCTGGCAAGTTGGGATTGCCTCGTCCGGGCATCATGGTGGAGCAAGCTGTTGAAGGGCTGCAGGCCGATCTGGAAAGTCTGGGTCTGGTCTATCCGTATACACCGGTGGTGATTAGTCGTCGCCAGGCGGCAGAACAGTCGGTGATGTCCGCTGTTTATGCCATTACCGACCCGCCGGACAGCGAGGAGACAACTGCAGCCTAGCGTCACCCCTCTTGATTTATCTGATCACATCCACCGAATTTTACCCCATTTGTACGCCAGGCTAATCAGGCTCTGGTGTCGACCTGTATTTGAATTAAAAGGATATTCCATGCGTGCAAAATCAAGCTATGCGCCTTTCTCCGTATACATTCGCGATAATCTGTTAGTCGTTCAACGTACTGGGGAGAACGGTGGTGTCCGTACTTTGTGTACTGTCGACCTGCGCCGCCAGCCGACTTTTTTCCTGTCTGACGCTGGGGTGATGTGCTGCGACACGTTGGGGAACGTATTCACAGTTGAGTCCAGCGCTAATGGTGGCAACGATCAGTTGCTTGCGGCCTTGTCCGGTGCGCAGCTGCAGCAGGCGGAAAAATGGCGCTCCCGATGGGGTACTCGGTTGACGATGGCTGGTGCGTTGCTGTTTGTCGGGGTCATGCTGGGTGTTTACCTGGCGCAGTCCCGGGAGGTTGCACCCTTGGGGATGGGGCCAGAGGTTAGCCTGGCACCACCGCCTTTGGTTTTGCCGCCAGCGCTTCCTCCGCATACCAACGCGAAAGCCATACGTCCTGAAATACCTGTTCCTGTCCAGCAAACGCGAACTGCCGCGCAAGAAGATGGCTGGGCGCTGCCGACGTCAGTCCGGGCAACCCTGCCGCAGAAGCTGAAAAGTGCTGCCGATCGCCAATTGTTCACCGTGAACTATTCCTCTGGCCATGACCGTACCTTATACGTGTTTGCTGATCCCAACTGCCCGAATTGCCGGCATCTGGAGCCGGCATTAGTGGCTGCAGCCCATTTGGCGAACGTGGTCGTCTTCCCGGTGGCCGTGATTGGGCGCGAGAAATCCATTGCTGCCATCACCCCGGTGTTGTGCTTGCCGCCGGAGCAACGGCCAGCTGCCTGGCAGGCATTATTTACTGTTGGTACGGATGGACTGCAGCTGGGTAAACAACCCCCAGTCGACAAGAAAGCCGACAGCACCTGTGATGTGGCTGAAAAGGCACTGGGCGTCAACGAGGTGGCCTATCAGGCCTATCGCATTCCGGGTACGCCCTGGGTGATTGCGGATGATGGTCGCTATGTACCCCAGGCAGTCCTGCGAGACCCAGCCCAACTGAGTCAGTTCCTGAGCGAGAAGGAGACGCCGGATGCAACCCACTGACTATGGCGTTGAACGCAACCGCGTTAACCGCCGTGTTTATCACTCAGCCCTGGGGGACTGGATGTTGTCCCCGGGAGGGCTGGCGCTGGGGATGACAGGGGCTGTCATCGCCGGTGTGGTTTGGCCGGTCACGTTGTGGTTAACGCTGCCCGTGATGGTGTTCTGGGCGCCCGCGATGCTGATGGAACCCTGGCAAATGCCGATGCGTATGCCTACCGATATGGATCGGCTCGACCCTTCTACACAGCGGCAGGTGCCGGGCAAGTTGTTTGGTTTCTTGCCCGTGACGGTCATGCGTATCGCCATGGGCAAGGCAGCCGGCATCCTCTATCTGGGGTATCTGCGTGGGCGTGATGCGGGGCGTGAGTTGTGGCTGTCGATGGATGACATGACGCGGCACATCCTGATGTTTGGCACCACCGGTGCAGGCAAGACGGAAACGCTGCTGGGTTATGTGCTCAACCAACTCGCTCTTGGCAAGGGGCTGATTTATTCCGACGCCAAGGCACAAAACGATGTGGCGCTGGCCATTGCGTCCATGGCGCGGCGCTTTGGTCGTGAAGACGATCTGCGAATGATGAACTTCATCACCGGCGGTCGTTCGCGGGCTCAGGAGCTGCTGGAAGATGTCAAAAACCGACCGCAAACCAATACGGTCAATGCCTTCGGCATCGCTGAAGAAACCTACATCATCAACCTGATGGATTCGATGTTGCCACCGGCCGGCAACGATGGCGGCTGGCAGGAGAAAGCGCGGGCGATGATACAGGCGCTGGTGTTTGCTCTGGTGTACAAATGCAGGCGAGAAGGGACGGTGATGTCGCAGCGTACTATTCAAGCCCATCTCCCCTTGCGCAGTATTGCGCGGCTCTATATCCAGTCAGTGGAAGAGCAGTGGCATGATGAGGCGCGATTACCGCTGGAGAACTATCTGGGCACGCTGGCGGGGTTTGACCTGGCTACCGTGGACTCCCCGTCAGAATGGGCGCCGGAGGCGCTGAACCAGCATGGTTACCTCATTCAGCAGTTCACCCGCATGCTGGCGTTGTTCAATGACACCTACGGTCATGTGTTTGCCCGCGACGCCGGTGACATCGACCTGAAAGATGTGGTTCACAACGATCGCATCCTCGTCATCCTTATCCCCGCACTGGAAATCTCTTCCACCGAGGCGGCTGCACTCGGGCGACTGTATGTATCTCAGCTGGCGATGATCCTGAGCCAGGACCTCGGTGAAAAGCTGGAGGGGCGGCCGGAAGACATCATGGTTGTACGCAAGTACAAGGACAGGTTCCCCTTTCTGTGGATAGCCGATGAGGTGGGGGCTTGTTACACCGAAAAGCTGGGTGAGCTGGCCACCCAGGTCCGATCGCTGGGGTATTGCTTGCTGCTGGCCGGACAAGAAGCACAGCGGCTTAAATCGGCGGCCGGTGACCGTGTATGGACGTTGATCGCCAACATGGGTACCCGTATCACCGGCAAAATCATGGACCCGAAAGACACACTGGAAATCCTGCAGTTGATGGCCGGCACGGAGTATTTGCCGGAAATGAGCCAGATGGTGCGTCAGAACGGTGTCATGGGCAGTCGCTGGGATGAAGACGACAAACTGCAACTGCGCGAGCAAAAGAAAGTCAGCGTGGAAGAAGTGCAGCAGCTGCAGGAGGGCGAGAACATTACCCTGTTCCGGGGGGAGGTTATTCGTGGTGCTTCGCTCTATATCGCTGACGCTGACAAGTTCACGAAAGAGGCGATACAGATTAACCGTTTTATTGAGGTGGCTCCGCCGTCTCTCAATGCGCTGCTTGCGCAGGCACCGGCAGCCGTTCGTCGTAGCTATCCACGGGCTGACCGGATACAGCAGATAGTCCGCCGGCTGGATGCGCCGGACGCACGTTCAGATCTGGAGAACCTGCTGCTGACCGATCCCGCGCTGGCGGCCATCAATGACCTGGAAGACGAATGGCAGCATATCTGGCGCCGACGTCCGACGGCGGCGGTCAGCACCAGCCTGCTATGGGAAACGGCACTGGCGCATCTGCCGGCACGTGGGCGGGGTTATCAGGTGCAGGCGAAAACCCCGACCGTACTGGGTGTTGGGCAACCACGTCTGATGGCCTACCAAATGCAACATATTCCGGTTGAGAAGCCGGCCAACAACACTTCAAAAGAGAACGCAAAATGGCAACGAAAATCACAGTAAACGGCAAGACAATGGTCGTCGATGGTAATCATATCCGCGTCAGCGGTAACCAGGTGATTGCGGATGGCCAGACGGTGTCGCTGGGCGATGGGATGGTGGTGGCTGTCGCCATTACGATTGTGGGTGATGTGCAGGTGATTGATTCCGAAGAGGCCGATGTGACGGTGCAGGGAAATGTTGGCACTGTACGCAGTACCAACGGCAACGTCAGGGCCGGTAATGTCACCGGCAACATCGAGACGCGTACAGGTAACGTCACCTGTGGTCATGTGCAGGGCGGCGTCAGTTCGAGGAACGGCAATGTGTTTTACGGGGGGGCAAAATGATACGGACCTCGCTGAAAGTCTGGTGTCTGGCCGCAACCCTGGTTGTCGCTCCGTGTGCCATGGCGGCACCCTCGGTGCAGGTGGGGTTCTCACCCGAAGGCAGCGCCCTGCAGCTGGTGCTGAATACGCTCAATGACGCCCGGAGCAGTATCCGTCTGATGGGGTATTCGTTCACTTCCCCCGAGGTGGCGAAAGCACTGACGAGCGCCAAGCATCGTGGTGTTGATGTGAAAGTGGTGCTGGACGCGAAGGGAAATCAGAACAAGGCCAGCCAGGCGGCGATGAATTTGCTGGTCAATGCCGGTATTCCGGTTCGTACCGTCGATAACTTCAAGATAATGCACGACAAACTGATCATCACCGACCAGGTGAATGTCGAGACCGGGTCATTCAATTTTAGCCGCGCAGCGGCGCGGTCCAACTCTGAAAATGCGCTGGTGCTGCGTGATATGCCTGGCGTGGCACAAACCTACCTGGCGCACTGGCAATCGCGCTGGGATATCGGGAAGGAGTGGCGCTCCTCGTATTGAAATGTCCCCCATACCTTTCTGTCACCCTATGACGACTTGATCCTCTGGGCTCCGGTCGTCCGCTCTTCCTGCATTTTTATCTGTCATCCCGCGCCAACGGGACTGAAAAATGCTTTTTATGCTGCTAACTTACGGATTCTGTAGTACGCTTTGCCAAACGATCCTTTTCAGATCCTTGGGGAGGCAGAAATGTCACAGGCCGTAAATGCAGTAACTTCCTCATCGAAAGCGAAGCGTCAGTATAGAAAAGGCAATGCTATGACTGCGTCTGAAAAGCAGCTTGCATCGATAGCCCGGAAACGTTTAACGCATAAAGAGATTAATGTATTTGTCCGAAATCCTCTAAAAGAACAATTTATAGAGTTTTGTTCAGATGATGGTCTTACTCAAGGACAAATGATTGAGATGCTGATTGAACGTGAAGCGAAAAGACGGCTTACCGAAAAGTAAATGGTTTACTTTCTTGCTAGGTCTGACTTCTGGTGCTAGATTACTGATCGTCTGAAGCATTTTTTGGTTGGCCACGCCGCAAGGTGGCAATGAACAGGGGCTGTTGAGAAGATTGTACTGCCCCTGGAAAGCAAAAACCCCGATAATCTCTTCTGTTTGGCGACGTAGAAGATTACCGGGGCTCACTTAAAACTGTATAGAAGCGTTGCTCTATGCAGGGAGTATAGTTTTATGCCTTTTAAAGGTCAACTCCTCCTGTGCAACTTAAGTGCAGGGAGTGGTGGATAACCGCTCAGCAATCCAACAAGCGACACCAGCCTGTTCCCGGGGCTGTTACGTCAGCAATCCTTTCCCCACCTACCAGCCTCCCAAGGCTGGGGCGAACAAACCTGCTCTTATCCGGGCACTGGTGACGGCTGCCCGTGAGAATCAGCCGGCCAGACATGAAGCCTGGTACACCACACCGCGCGTCCAGCAGAAAACCGGACTGACGCGGCCGTTCTTTAAACGT
>NZ_CP099709.1:0-49145 GCF_027474885.1 Serratia myotis
TTCTGGTTTTGTGCAATACCTCATCAAAACCTATTCACACCAGGCAATCGAAAAGCTTATAAACGGAGCTGATGACGATTCCGACGACTAACCTTTCTGCATGACCTGTTCCGCGCTGTTCTGGCCGGGAGAATTTAATGTTATCCACTTCTGCTTTTATTGCGCTTGCTATGCAATGCGCAGCCAGCGTTCATCCTGATACCTCACATGAGATTGCAAGGGTTGAATCTGGTTTTAATCCCTATGCGATTGCCGAGATTATATCGAAAGATAAACGTAAACCCGGTGACAGCGGTGTAGTTTCTTACTTTCCAAAAACAAAGGAGGACGCATTACAGATAATTAATAAAATTGAATTAAGAAATAATCGTTATTCAGTCGGTCTTATGCAAATTACCAGTTCTAATTTTAATAAATACGGTGTTGATGCTGAGAAACTTTTATCTCCTTGTACAAATTTGTCTGTATCGGAAAAGATAATCGTTGACTGTTATCAGCGGGGAGGGAGTCTGCAAAATGCACTTAGTTGTTATTATTCGGGAAACTTTGTAACCGGTAGGAAAACCGAGTCAAGCTTTAACAATACAAGCTATACGCAAAGAATTGGTTATAACCGAAATGACAATAAAGAAACCTGGCTTGTCCCTTCGGTTAAAGATGAAATCAACAAGGAGAGTGCCGAACAAAATCAACATAAAACCCAACCTAAAGAAATTACCGTATATCCACAATACGCCATGCGTGGCGTTGTAACAGATGAAAAGGAAACTAATGATGTTGAAAATGAATAAACGTTATCTGACGCTGGCCGTTTTTATGGGTGCTCTGATGCTATGCGTTGCTGAACCAGCATTTGCCGATGATGTTTCTACCAAAACCACTGGTTTTTTACAGAAAATAATCGACTTTCTGACTGATATCAGAAAACCCGTGATTACTATTATTTGTCTGGGCATTGCTTATATTGCACTGTTCTCTCGCCAGCATATGGGCTGGATTATTCCTTTAGTTATTGGGATGATCATCTTTATTATCGCTCCTTATGTACCTGACTGGTTGGCCTAAATAATACAAGGGGCGTAAAATGAGTACTCTTTTTAAAGGGCTAACACGCCCCGCTTTAATTCGCGGGCTGGGCGTTCCGCTCTACCCCTTCCTTGGAATGTGCCTTATCGCTGTACTGCTTGGGGTCTGGATACACGACGCTATGTACGCCCTTGTGCTACCTGGCTGGTATGCCATCAAGCGAGTTACACAGATAGATGAACGTTTTTTTGACTTGCTTTACCTGCGAGCGTTGATCAAAGGTCATCCGCTGTCAAACAAACGCTTCAGAGCCGTTCATTACGCAGGGAGCCAGTATGATGAAGTCGATATTTCCAGAGTGGACAATTTTATGAAACTGAAAGACCAGGCTTCTCTTGAAGAACTGATACCTTACTCCTCTCACATCACGGATAACCTTATTGTCACTAAAAAGAAAGATTTGCTGGCGACATGGCAAATCGACGGCGCTTATTTTGAATGTGTCGATGATGAGGATTTAACTATTCTGACAGACCAGTTAAATACGCTTATCCGTAGCTTTGAAGGTAAAGCCATCACTTTTTATACGCATCGAATAAGGGTTAAAAAAGAAATTCATACATCTTTTAATAGCAAAATACCTTTTGTTAATAAAGTAATGAATCAATACTACGAGTCACTGACTGAGCCTGAATATTTCGAAAATAGATTGTATTTAACTGTTTGTTATAAAGTTTTTAATGTTGAAGATAAAATTTCCAATTTCATCTCAAAGAAAAAAGGAAATAATAAAGTCTTTGACGAACCCATTAATGAAATGAATGAAATATGTGGTCGGTTAGATACTTACCTTTCACGATTTCATTCCCGGCGTCTTGCTTTGGCTGAAGAAAATGGAAAAGTATTTTCTGACCAGTTATCTCTTTTCCAGTACCTCTTGTCGGGTAAGTGGCAGAAAGTCAGGGTGACTAACAGCCCGTTCTATACCTATCTGGGCGGTAAAGATCTGTTCTTTGGCAATGATGCTGGTCAGATCACGGCTTCTGACCACGGCAGATACTTTCGCTGCATTGAGATAAAGGACTATTTTCAGGAAACTGACGCGGGTATTTTCGATGCCCTTATGTATCTTCCTGTTGAGTATGTCTTTACATCGTCTTTCACAACTATGGACAAACAGGCGTCAATAAAGGCGTTAGACGATCAGATAGATAAGCTGGAAATGACGGATGATGCAGCTAAATCGCTGCTGGCCGATCTCCGTGTTGGCCTCGATATGGTATCCAGTGGGTACAACTCGTTTGGTAAATGTCACCAGACGCTAATTGTATTTGCTGATACCCCGGAACGGCTGGTTAAAGATACCAACATCGTGACCACGACTCTTGAAGATTTGGGATTGATTCTCACCTACTCGACATTAAGTCTTGGTGCTGCTTATTTTGCTCAGTTACCGGGTAACTATACGCTGCGACCACGCCTCAGCATTATCAGCAGCCTGAACTTTGCAGAGATGGAAAGTTTCCATAATTTCTTTAACGGAAAAGAAAGTGGTAACACCTGGGGAAATAAACTGATCACCTTGCGTGGCTCCGGTAATGATGTTTATCACTTCAATTACCATATGACCACCGAGCATCAGAACTTCTTTGGTAAGAACCCGACGCTGGGGCATACGGAAATATTGGGTACTTCTAACGTTGGGAAAACCGTCCTTATAATGACTCAGGCTTATGCAGTACAGCAGTTCGGCGTGCCAGAGTCGTTTCCCACTAACCGAAAGGTCAGGAAACTGACCACTGTCTTTTTTGATAAAGACCGTGCCGGGGAAGTGGGAATACGTGCAATGGGCGGTGAATATTACCGGGTTAAGGGAGGTGTGCCGACTGGCTGGAACCCAGCGGCTCTGAAGCCAACAAAGCGAAATATCGCTTTTATGAAGGATTTGGTAAGACTGATTTGTACCCTCAACAATAATACTCTGGATAACTACCAGAACGGCCTTATCTCAGATGCCGTTGAACGCCTAATGGCAAGGGAAGATCGGTCGTTTCCTGTCAGCAAACTTATCCCGCTTATTCTTGAGCCAGATGATACAGAGACGAAACGACACGGTATCAAAGCACGTCTGAGAGCCTGGGCGCAGGGAGGTGAATATGGCTGGGTAATTGATAACCCAACGGACACTTTTGACGTTGCTAATCTGGATGTTTTCGGCGTTGACGGCACAGAATTCCTGGATGACAAAGTTATTGCCCCGGTTGCTTCGTTTTATCTGATTTATCGCGTCACCATGCTGGCCGATGGCCGACGACTTATCATTTATATGGATGAGTTCTGGCAATGGATTAATAACGATGCATTCAGGGACTTCGTTTATAACAAACTCAAAACCGGACGTAAGCTGGATATGGTGCTGGTTGTTGCCACGCAGTCACCAGATGAGTTGATTAAAACGCCGATAGCTGCGGCTGTTCGTGAACAGTGTGCCACACATATCTATCTGGCAAATCCTAAAGCCAAACGTGGTGAGTATGTTGAAGGGCTTCAGGTCAGGGAACTTTATTTTGACAAAATTAAGGCGATTGACCCGTTGTCTCGTCAGTTCATGGTGGTTAAAAACCCACAGCGGCAGGGCGAACGGGATGACTTTGCGGCCTTTGCAAAATTAGACCTGGGCAGGGCGGCTTATTATCTACCGATTTTAAGTGCTTCTGCTGAACAACTGGAGCTGTTCGATGAGATCTGGAAAGAAGGGATGAAACCCGCTGACTGGATTGATACCTACCTCGAACGTGCTAACCGTGGAATTGATTAAGGTGAAAATGATGAAAAAACAACTTTTGGCCGTAATGCTGTTTAGCTGCTCTGCAAGTGTGTTTGCGATAGGAACTGGGGTGATTGTCCATGATGCGCAATCCTCTATAGACACGGCTGCACAGTGGGTGAAAGAAGCTAAACAATGGCAAAATGAACTTACGGCTTATAAAGACGAGCTGTTAACTAAAACCGGAATTCGTGATGTACAGGGGCTGGTTCAGGATGCGCAGTCAGTCAGTAGCGAACTGACGCAAATCTACGACCAGGGGAATGCTTTTATTGATGACTACATCAAAAACCCGGATGGAGTCCTCTCACAGCAGGCCAAAACGCTGCTCAGCGACTATAAGGTGACGGATACCTGTAAAGGGCTGGGTTATACCGGTGATCTGGTTAAAGGCTGCGAGGCGAGTTTTTTATCGCAGCTTGCAGGGGTTGAGTACGGCAATCAGCTTCAAGATAAGCTGAAAGAAGACAACCAGTCGATGAAAGATCTCATAGACCAGGTCAAGAACGCGAAGGATACGAAGGCCACACAGGATGCGACGAATGCTGTTTCTCTTGAAAATATGAAATTCGAAAAACTCAAGTTTCAGTATGAAATGTATCGCGATAAGCAACGCGATCTAGCACAATACAAGGAGAAGATGTCGGAGGCTGCTTTTCGTGAAAAACAGCTAAATGCAGAGGAACCTTCTTTTAAAGAAAACTTCTCTGTTAATGATTATGAAATGAAATGAGGTAATACATGAAACCAACAATGCTATTTTTAATTGCTGGGTTAGCGCTGATGCTTACTGGTTGTGAAGATGTCAAATCTTCTGATTGGTGGAAAGAACATCATGTTGATGCAGAAAAGAAAGTCGCAGAATGTAAAACTTCTGGCAGTGATAGTGATAACTGTAAAAATGCAAAGGACGGTTTATTTAGATACCAACAATTAAATGCTCCTGAGCCATCATTCAAAGATGCATTTAAAAAAATGGGTGTTGATAAGAAATAAAAGGGGCTTTTATGGCATCTTCTGATTTTTTCCAAACAGCCCGAGACACTATTGTTAAAATACTTGACCAGTCATTGAATGGTCAGTTAAATGGGTTTTCTTCAATAGCGTATACGTTGGGTAAGTATGGCATTTCAATTTACGTATTATGGTATGCCTATACGGTTGTTGTTGGTAAACAAAAGTCACATGTTCAGGATTTCATTTGGAATTTATTCCGGTTCTGGCTAATTCTAATTTTCGTGAGAAACATTGGTGGTTGGTTAGATAGTGCAAATGGCGCTATTGATGGGTTGAAAACAACTTTTGCAGGAGGAGATCCCTGGAAGTGGATAGATCAGTTATGGGCTAAGGTGTTAGAGGTTGCTAAATACCTCATGGACAAGGACACTTCAACATACGTTAAAACTGACGGTGCTATTGCAGCTTTATTTGTTTATGCCGGTGGGATATTTGCACTGTTACTAACCTCAATTGTGTATCTTTCGGCGGAGGTAACGTTAAAGGTACTCACCGTCACAGCGCCTTTATTCATCTTATGTTTGTCATTTGGATTCCTGCGGCAGATGTTTAACAGCTGGCTTCAATTAATCTTTAGTTCTTGCTTAATATTTTTATTCGGTGGTCTAGCGATTAAAGCGGGTATGACATTCATGAATGGTGTTCTCTCTATCTCTATAGCCAACGCTGATTCTTTAAACCTCATCTCCACTGGTGCGCAAGCAGGTGTTGCCGGGGCATTTATGGCATGGATTATCTGGCAGTCTAAAACGTATGCTTCGCAGATCGCGGGCGTTGGCGTTGAAGGGGCGTTGCAAGGCGCTGCTGCTATGGGAATTGGAGCGGCAACGTTTGGTGCATCACGTATGGCTGGCGGTGCGCTGGGGATGGGTAAGAATGCAGGTCTAGGTGCATGGAAAGGAGTCCGCCGTCAGGAAGGTGGACTAGGCCAGTCTACCGGGTTATCAGGTAAGCTGGGTAATCTGACCGGACAAGGGATAAACATCGGTGCTAAAAAATTGCGCAGTGCAGCCATAGAAATGGCTAAGAAAAAATATGGTGGCTAAATGAAAGAAATATACTTTTTTTATCTTATGGTGATAATTCTTGCGCTTGTAATGAGTGTTATCTACGCATTCTATTAACCCTCCCTCTATTACTAAATAGTCACGCTTGAAAAGCGTAGCTATTGGCCTTTAAATCAAAGCTACTCAGGTGAAACATGAAAATAATTATCGCGGCTATCGTGACGATTTGTCTCGTCGGGTGTCAGTCGTCGCACATACAACCTCCGGTTTCAGGAAAAACTGAACCTGTTAATTCAGCAGAGGTAATGCGTAATGGCGTTTAAAATTCCAGAATTAAAACTTCCCGGTTTTAATAAGAAAAAAGAAGTAACTGACTCTTCAAGCACGTTTGAAGAGAAAAACGTAGCCTTGCAAGAGAAAATGAATCGTATTTATAAACTCGGTGGGATTTCTGGTATCGTAATAGGGGTGTTTTCTCTTATTGCTCTTAACAGTGCGCTTCCTTTAAAAACAACGGTTGTGGATGTTGCTCTGATTGACAAAGTAACCGGCGTTACAGAATGGCTGACCACTGTTAAAAAAGAAAACCTTTCTGAGAATCAGGCTATCGCTCAATATTTTATTGGTCAATATGTTAAGCGTAGGGAAGGTTATAATTACTTCAGCCTGCAACATGATTATGATTTTGTTATGGCATACAGCGCTGAAAATGTTGCCGCAGATTATAATGCTTTAATCAATAGTGACCAGTCTCCTAAAGTTATTTACAACAAGGCTGAGAAAACCGCCAGCGTCCAGGATAATCCCTCAATTATTATAAGCCCGTCATCCCGTAAGGATGATAAAGATATCGGTGCTTATGTGCGTTTTAGAAAAACCGTCCGGGACGTTGCTACAGGTATGAGCAAGGATGAATACTGGAATATTCGTCTGACTTACAGGATTGAACCGGGAGTGGATATGAAGTCAGGTGACAGAAACAGAAATCCACTTAAGTTTGTTGTTACCAGCTACGTTCGCGACAAAGAAGTAAGAGGGTAAATCAGATGAAAATGAAAAAAGGAGCGTTAATTATTGCGTTCCTGATGGCCGCTCACGTCTGTAATGCCGCGGTGGTGCCATCGGGAAGCGGTTTCGACCCGAGAAATCAAAACGTCAGTTATAACCCACAAAATACGACCGTCATTAACAGCGCGGTGGGGTATACCACTACTCTGGTATTTGATGATGATGAAACGGTAATCAGTGCCAGAACGGGTTTTCCGCAGGGATGGTCTGTAAATAAAGAAGATAACCTTGTTTATGTGGAAGTGAAGCCTGTTAAACAGACCGTGCAAAACAACAAAACGGACGAGAACGGTAAACAATCGTCTGAAGTTGTTAACGTGGCACTCGACCCTGAGAACGATCTGGAACGCTGGCGAACAAACCTGTTTGTTCGCACAACAAAACGCAATTACAGCATGGAGCTGAACGCGAAGACGTTCAGCCAGCCTAATAAAATTGCTTTTGTGGTGAATTACCAGTACCCGCAGGAACAGCGTAAAGCCCAGGCGGAAATTGAGAAAAAGAGGATTGAAGCGTTAAACAAGCGTCAGGAGGAACAGGCCATTAACCGGGCGCTTGAAAATAGCAAATCGCCACGTAACTGGAAGTATACGCAACGGGTTGCAGAAGGTAGCCGGAGTATCAGCCCGGATTATGCCTATGACGATGGTCGTTATACGTGGTTAGGATTCAGCCCTATGAAAAAAATTCCCAGTGTTTTTGTTATGAGTGGGCAGAAGGAAACCATAACCAACCCAGTGATTAAGCACAGCAACAGTTACACCGTAGTAGGTGTCCCAGTTGACCAGAAGTTTGTACTTCGCCTTGGGGATCAGGTTGTTGGTCTGGAAAATGAAGGGTTTGGCAAAGTCCGTTTACCTGCCGGAGATACCGTCTCTCCGAAAGTAGATAAGGAGGTGATCCAGTGAGCGAACAGGAAAACAAAACGCCTACAGCGGTAGAAATTGAGCGTCAGTTACGCGAACTACGCCAGAAAGAGCTGGAGCAGGGAGATCAATCTGATAAAGCAGATAATACCGCTGAGCCAGCTAATAAGCTGGGGATCGAGAAGCTAAAAAAATCACGTAAAGGGATGATCATAATAATCGCCGCTTTTGTCCTGCTGGCCGCTGGATTATCTGTGTATTACGTTCCGTCAATTATTCGTAGTATGTCCAGTACGGATGAAAAGCCCGCTGGTGACACTGTGGCTACGGGATCGGTTAAACGTCAGACGGGACTCAGTGATGACACTGACCCCTTTAATGCCGGGCAAAAAACACCGGAGGCGAACGGAGAGAGTAAATCCAGTAGCAGCAACGGTAAAGCAGAAGCCCCGCCGGAAAGCGTACAGCACGGCTACAGCCGCGCACTTGATGTGTCCTATGGAGGAAGCAGCGCTGCATCAGAAAACAGCAGCAGTGCCTCAACGAAGACGGCCAGCGAGACAAACGACGGTGAGGGGAGTAATACAAAACCTGAAGTGCAGCCGGTGAATGCAGGCGCGTCTGTCTCGCTATCAAAGATTACGCGGGTTCCTTATGACCCTAATCTGTTTATCCCTGAAAACACGGCAATCCCCTGTTCACTGGATCGGCGCTTTGTATCTGACCTGGCCGGAAAGCTGGTATGTACCGTTAATACTGATATCTACAGCGCAAACGGCAATGTGAAGCTTATCGAAAAAGGCACGGCTGCTTACCTGATGTACAAATCCGGTTCGTTCCGGCACGGGCAGGGTGCCGTATTTATCATGGCAACCAAGCTACGGACACGAACCACACCGTTCATTGATATACCGCTGATTGATACGCAGGCATCGGGAGCGCTGGGGGAAGCCGGGGCGTCAGGATGGATTGATACTCATTTTAGCGACCGTTTTTTGGGGGCGATGATGGTTGGCATGATCCCCGATTTTGCTCAGGCGTTAAGCGGGGCAGCAAAAAACAATAAAGATAACCAGACGGATTATACGGCAAACAGTAGACAGGCTTTTGCTGATATTGCTCGTGAGTCATTTTCAAACAGCGTGAATATCCCTCCAACGCTATATAAAAATCAAGGTGAAATTATTACTTTGATTGTCGGTCAGGATTTGGATTTCTCAGGCATCTATAAACTGAAAATGAAATAAGAGGTCATGTAATGCAGGGTGAGATTAATACTGAAAACCGCCATATTGTTTATGACATCGTGAATGATTATTTTCATCAGTGGTTAAATAATGTGGAAGGTTTAACCGAAATAGCCGTAAACCGTCCCGGTGAATTGTTTGTTAAAGTCAGAGGGAAATGGCAGCAAAACGAAACCAATATGAGTTTTCGCGACTGTATGTCATTTGCAGGGGCAATATCTGATTATCATAATGGTGGTTCTGTTACGCCAGAATATCCGTTGCGCTCTGCCACGCTCCCCCTTGGGGAGCGCGTACAGATTGTAATTCCTCCGGCCACTGAAAGAGAAACGGTATCAATCACAATTCGTAAGCCATCCAGCGTGTTCATTGACCATCCAACTTTTGTAAAACAGGGTTTTTACTCAAGGCTAAATCAGGGAGTTGATTTCAGAAATAAAGAAGACGAATTATCTTTAATGTTTAAAGAGAATCGTTTTGAACGATTTATTCCTGAATGTCTGAGACAGGGTAAAACGATGGTGTTCTGTGCCGGGACAGGAGCCGGGAAAACCACGTTTGCAAATGCCTGTCTTGAGTATATACCGCATTATCTCAGAATTATTACTATCGAAGATACGGATGAGGCGAAACTGCGGTTTCATAAAAATCATGTGAAACTATATTACCCGTCAGAAGGGGAAAGTACCGTTGTGAGTTCAGCCTCTCTTCTGCGTTCTGGTTTTCGCATGAATGGTGACAGAATACTGATGACAGAGGTTCGCGGTGCTGAAGCCTGGGATTTTCTTAAAGGTTCAAGTTCCGGCCACGCAGGAAACTTAACCACTGTACATGAAGGTACGCCTGAAGATGCTGTGTTTGGACTTGTACAGCGGTGCTATATGAACCCGGAATGCCAGAACTTGCCTTATAACATTATATTGCGGCGGGTATTGAGCAACGTCGATGTGATCATGAGTATTAAATACATTGATGAAGAGGATTCACGCTTTGCATCGGGTATTTACTATCGTGATATTCACTTTCAGGAATACTTTAAAAAACTGAAGGAGTGATTATGTCTGTCAAACTTCCCGATAAAGGCCAGTGGGTTTTTATCGGTTTAGTTATGTGCCTGGTAACGTACTATGCTGGTTCAGTTGCTGTGTACTTTTTTAATCATAAAACCCCCTTGTTTATATGGAAGAATTTTGATTCCATGCTGCTCTGGCGGCTCATGACAGAAAGCAACATAAGAACTAGCATCAGGTTTACAGCTATACCCTCTATTCTTTCCGGTATGGCTGCATCACTTATCGTGCCTGTTTTTATTATCTGGCAGATAAATAAAACAGATTTCTCCCTTTACGGTGATGCAAAGTTTGCGAGTGATGATGATTTGAGTAAATCAAAGTTGCTCAAGTGGGAGAAGGAAAATGACAGTGATATTCTGGTCGGTGTTTATAAAGGGAAATATCTCTGGTATACCGCACCTGATTTCGTTTCGCTGGGTGCAGGTACACGCGCAGGTAAAGGTGCTGCTATTGGTATTCCTAACCTTCTGGTGAGAAAACATTCTCTTATTGCTTTAGATCCAAAACAAGAACTGTGGAAAATCACCAGTAAAGTTCGTGAGGTGCTTCTCCAGAATAAGGTTTTTCTGTTAGACCCTTTTAACAGTAAAACGCATAAGTTTAACCCACTATTCTATATTGATTTAAAAGCTGAGAGTGGTGCAAAAGACTTACTGAAGCTGATAGAAATTTTGTTCCCGTCTTATGGTATGACGGGTGCTGAAGCTCACTTTAATAACCTTGCCGGGCAATACTGGATTGGTCTTGCAAAGCTGCTTCACTTCTTTATCAACTATGCCCCCGACTGGCTTAATGAATTCAATCTTAAACCCATTTTTTCCATAGGCTCTGTCGTTGATCTCTACAGCAATATTGACCGGGAAAATGTGCTGAGTAATCGTGAAGATTTTGAGGGGGTGGCGGGGTTAGACGAAACGGCATTATTCCATCTGCGGGATGCGCTGACTAAAATTCGCGAGTATCACGAAACGGAAGATGAGCAACGTTCAAGTATCGACGGTTCATTCCGTAAAAAAATGAGCCTGTTTTATCTTCCTACTGTTAGAAAATGTACTGATGGAAATGATTTCGATCTGCGTCAGTTACGGCGTGAAGATATTTCAATCTATGTGGGTGTTAATGCTGAGGATATGTCTCTGGCGTATGATTTTCTCAACCTGTTCTTTAACTTTGTTGTTGAAGTCACGTTGAGGGAAAACCCGGACTTTGACCCAACGCTTAAGCATGACTGCCTGATGTTTCTGGATGAGTTCCCTTCTATTGGTTACATGCCAATCATCAAGAAAGGTTCAGGGTATATTGCCGGGTTTAAACTCAAGCTACTGACGATTTATCAGAATATCAGTCAGCTAAATGAAATATACGGAATTGAAGGAGCTAAGACACTAATGAGTGCGCATCCCTGCCGGATTATCTATGCCGTCAGTGAAGAAGATGATGCCAAAAAGATTTCCGAAAAACTGGGTTACACTACGGCTAAATCTACCGGCACCAGTAAAACCAGAGGCCGTTCTACATCGCAAAGTAATTCCGAAAGTGATGCACAGCGTGCTCTGGTGCTTCCACAGGAGCTGGGAACGCTGGACTTTTCAGAGGAATTTATCATCCTCAAGGGTGAGAACCCTGTTAAAGCGCAAAAAGCCCTTTACTACCTTGACCCGTATTTTATGGACAGGCTGATGCTGGTTAGTCCAAAACTGGCTGCATTAACATCCAGTATTAACAAGTCAAAAAATATATTCGGTGTTAAAGGACTCAAATACCCTTCAAAAGAAAAAATGCTTTCCGTTGGTGAGCTTGAATCCGAGGTTCTATTATGAAAAAAGTAGTGTTAACTGCCCTTTTATTTCTTTCTGCCTGTTCGTCACCTCCTGAACCTCCACAAGTTGACTGGAAACAAGACCCGGCAACGATGAACTCACAGTTAATGGACTGGCAACCGACTTTTACAGTAATTAAATCAGACCAGGTTAATTCGTCGTGGGTGAAGCTTATTAGGAATTTTTCTCCTGAAAATAGGCTGTATAGTGATGATGTTTTTTTTGCTGTCGCGCATTCTGATTTTATTATTGTTGAAAGTAGTCGTGGTGATGATTTTTTCACAGCAAAGAACTGGCTGCGGTCTAACGGTTCATATGGGTTAATACAGTACAGATACAAGGCTGATAATTTCGGTATTAAATCCATAAATATCTATCTTCAGAAAAAAGGATGAGAGTATGAATATCAGAAAGATGATCATGGTTCCGGTCATTCTAGCCGTATTAAGTTCTCCGGCTTTAGCAAAAAAACATAACCACACTGACGGACTAAACCAGACTGGTGATCCCTGCGAACTGTTAACCTGTATGGTTGGGAAATTACAGGGTGATACACAGCCAGCCTGCCAGCCAGTTAATCAGCGTTTTTTTAATGTGCGGGTATTTACGCCTTATTACAACCCGGAAGCTACGGCAAGGCTCAGGCAGAGCATAGTGAATACCTGTGAGGGTGCCGTAATCAATAAAGACACGCTGGAAATGATTATTCAACGCTACGGGCGGTCATTTCAGGAATAACCATAACCCCGGAAATTTCAGATTTTAATCTGAGGTTTGCGGGGTTGAACAACCGAAGGGCGTTAGCGATGAAAGAATCTATTTCAAAAATCAAACGTTATAATCTTCAAGTAATAACTGTTACTCAAGATTTGAGCGATTTGAAAAACATTAGTGATGATACAGCGAAAGCTATTGTTGAAAATTGCAATGTACACATCACTCTTGCTCAGGATAAGGACGTAGCGGCACTGATGCTGGAGAAAAAGAAATAATGAAACGTGTTTTTATCTCGCTCTTACTGTTTGCGGCTTTTTTCCATTCCTCATTATTTGCAGCTGAAATTAAAGGAAAGGTTATTCGTGTTCTTGATGGCGACACCATTGAAGTATTGCAGGAAAAGAAAATCGTCAGGGTTCGCCTGTTGAATATTGATGCCCCGGAAAAGAAACAAGCATACGGGAGCTGGTCAACGAACCAGCTTAAAGCCCTGGTTGCAGGGCAGCCCGTTACGGTGACGTACACACAAAAAGACCGTTACGGGCGTGTCCTGGGGCGAGTCGTGACAACGAACGGTATTGAGGCCAATCGCTTTATGGTGCAGTCAGGCGCTGCATGGGTGTATGAGCGATACAACACGGACAACGCACTTCCGGCTTTGCAACGGGAAGCCCAGGAACAAAAACGCGGCCTGTGGGCTGAAAGTCATCCTGTGCCGCCGTGGGAATGGCGGCATAACAAATGAGAGATTTAATTATGAATTATGTTATCGAAAATCCTTTTTTTTGGGCTTTCATCATTTCGCTGGTTGTTATTGTAATTCTGGTTATTCGCTTTGTTGATGTAGTTAAAGCCAACATGCGCAAAGCCGATAAAATTGACTCCATTTATAAAACCATAAAATGTACACAAGGCGGTATTAACAAGCGTATTGATGAAAACAGAGAGCTACTTCAACTAATTAAAAATCAATGTCCACAGTTGCTTTCTAGACATCCTTGGGTGAATGGCTGGATTGATTCTCAGGAACAATATTTGTTAGCTATTGCGGAAGTCACGCATATAAGTATTCGTTAACGTTCCCTGCGTATCCTTATGGCTGGTAAAGGAGTCGTTTATGAAAGAGAGTTCAGTAAAAACAGTTTATGACTTTATGCGTTATTGCCGGATGCCTCTTTGGTTTCAGCGTTCAATCAGAGATATGAAAGTCGGTGATACATTTATTCTTGGTAAATACACGCAACCTGTTTCTCATAACAGTGATTCGTTTTGTGTACCTCCACGCTATTCAGCTTGTCTGGATGGTAGCGAGGCTTGCTTCGTTGCGGAGGCGTGGATAGAAAAAGAGCGCGGGGTATACTCTTTTTACGCTACATGGACATTCCCGACAAAACCAGAACGTGCGCATGTTATGGCCTTTGGGGAATTCAGAATCCACAAAGGCGGCATTATAGAGTTCGATAATAAAAACGTTAAACCTGATGATAAGAACCTTACGGTAAGAAGTTTCGCGCTTGTATCTCGTTATCTCGCTCATATGCTCAACTGCATGTCTGATGAAGATAAAAAAGTCTATTTTAAGAATAACAGTTTTCCTTTATTCAATGGCGTATGGCTGGATAGTGATTGTAATGAAAGGAGACAGCGTGCGGTAGAAGTGGATGGGAAAATTAAACGAGTATGGATTAATTATAAAGATTACATGCCAACGCATCAACTTTCCGCAATTGTTGAGGCTGCATTCGCTATGGGCGCACTACAACTGGAGGATTAAGCATGAAAAACATTAAAGAGAGGGTTAAATGCCTATGAGTGCACAAGATGAATTTAAATCTGAAAACAAAAAACCTTTTTACCATAATATGACAACAATCATTATTGGCACAACGGTTGTAGATTGGAGAACGATGGAGGTTGATACTCCGCCATTTCCTGAACATGACAGTGGTCACCACCTCGCTATTTCAGGTGAGGGGATGGTTTTTTCTGGCGAAAAATATGATGAGGGTCGCCGTTGTCAGTCTGGAGTTATTGAATCACATTATGGTACAGAAGATTGGCAGAATGTCCTTTCAAGCTATAAAAATTGGCTATCAAAGAAAGGAAAACGCTATTCCTACATTTTTGTATTGTTGGGTGGCGTGCTTGTTCATCATGAAATTAATGCGTCAGAATTGATTTAAGGATTATTTATGAGACTTTTTATTGCAGAAAAACCGTCTTTAGCGAAAGCTATTTTTGAGGGGCTGGGGGGTAATCCGAATACAGAAAAGAAAAATGGCTATTTTCAACACGGCACAGATGCTGTTACCTGGTGTTTTGGTCATATGCTTGAACTTTGCGATCCAGAGGACTATGACGAGAAATATTCGAAGTGGCGCTTTGGTGATTTACCAATTAAAACCCCCTGGCCGCCAACTTATAAAATCAGACCGGATGCTGAACCACAAACCCGTATTATCTTTTCTCTGATTGAGCAGGCCGACAGTATTGTTCATGCTGGCGACCCGGACGATGAAGGATGCTTGCTGGTTGATGAGCTTCTTGGTTACGCCAAAAACACTAAACCCGTCGAACGGCTGTTGATTGCAGATCTCAACCTTGCACCAGTAAAAAAATCACTGGCAAATATGCAGCCAAACTCAAAATTCCGGGGTATGACAGATAGCGCCCTGGCACGTTCTCTGTGTGATCAGGGTTTTGGTTACAACCTGACGCGTGGTTGTACCCTTAAAGGCCGTGAGAAGGGCTATGACGGTGTTTTAAACGTTGGCCGTGTACAGAGCGCTGTTCTTGGTCTTGTAAACCTCAGAACGTTGGCTAACCAGAATCACAGTGAAAGTTTTTACTATGATATTTTCGCTAACATAACGGTGAACGGGCATCAGGTTAAGTCTAAATATCAGACAACGGACGGCGATCAGATCGACGATAAAAAGCGGCTTATTTCCGAAGCCCAGGCAAAGCACATCGCTGAGCGGGTGACGAAGAAAGAGGCAATCGTAACCGTCGCCACCACTAAGCCAGAAAACACTAAGCCCCCACTGCCGCTCAACTTGTCCATGCTTCAGCAAATTTGTGCAAAGCGATATGGCTATAAGGCCGCTGAAACACTCAGTATCATGCAAGGGCTGTATGAGACGCATAAACTTCTGACATATCCACGAACGGACAACCGCTATCTTTCTGATGAGCATTTTTACCAGGCTGCTGATATTGCCAGCGCGATCAGCGCGACAATGCCGGAACTGGCATCTGCAACGGCCGATATGAATAAGGAGCAAAAACATAAAGCCTTTGATGGCAGCAAAATCGAAGCTCACCATGCGATTATCCCGACAACAAAAAGCGGAGCCGGTGTTCAGCTCAGTGATAAAGAGCGTAACGTTTATAACCTGGTGGCCGTTCATTTCATTGGCCTGTTCTATCCTGATGCGGTCAGAGACAAGACGAAAATTCACTTTGATATTAAAGGCGATACTTTCACGGCCACACAAAGCGTTCTGGTACAAAAAGGCTGGGAAGCGCTGGGTAAAGACAATGATGAAGAGGACGAAGCCGAAGATGGCGGAACGGGCGGTTTTGATTTATCGACCCTGAAATTTAATGACAGTGGCCTGTGTGAGTCGGCTGATGTGGACAAGAAAAAGACGACTCCACTCCGCTATTTTACGGAGTCAACGTTACTGGCCGCGATGACCAGTGCGGCAAAATTTATCGATGATCCGGCGCTGAGAAAAGCGCTTGAAGCCAAAGACGAGGGGAGCAGCGACCGGGGCAGTATCGGCACAGAAGCTACCCGCGCAGGTATCCTTGAAAAACTGGCGGCCAATACCGGGCTTATCTCGATAGAGAAAGAAAAGGGCTATTCAGAACTGGTCTGGAAAACCACAACGCAGGGACAGGAGTTTTGCGCTGCACTTCCTTCTGAAGTGATTAAACCCGATATCTCGGCAATGTGGGCTGAAAAACAGGCTCAGATTAAAGCCGGGGAATTAACCGTAGAAGCTTTTATCAGCGAAAACGACAATTATATCCGGGAGTTGATCCACAATCTGGATAAGAACGGCATTAATATTTCTTCCAATGCAACACCTTGCCCTGTCTGTAGTAAAGGGTTCCTGATAAAACGTAAAGGTCAGAATGGCTTTTTCTGGGGGTGCTCATATTACCCTGAATGCAAAACATCATTCCCGGATAGCAATGGAAAACCCGTTACGGAAAAACAGGCTTCTGAGGGTGCGAGTTCACGTCTTGGTGTCCCCTGCCCTTCCTGTGATAAAGAGATTTTAATCCGGCCAAAAGGTTTCTTCTGTACAGGTTGTGAGTTTAAAATCTGGTTAGAACTGTCCAGTAAGAAGCTGACACAGAGTCAGGTGGAAATGTTAATCAAAAAAGGTAAAACTGGTGAGATTAAAGGATTTACCAGCAAAGCCGGGAAAAAATTTGACGCTGTTGTTATCTTACATGATAAATCTACCGGTAGACTTGGTTTTGAGTTCAGGAAAAAATAGTAATGGTGAAAACCAGACAAGATTGGCTCTTCCAGTTAAGAAAGTGTCAACACCGGGAAACGTTAGAGAAAGTCATAGAAAAAAATGAACGCAGCCTTACCGCAGGAGAGCTGGTGACATTTTATTCTGCTGCTGATCACCGATTAGCAGAGATAATCATGAATAAACTGTTTGATAAAATCCCTGCATCAGTCTGGCAACACGTTAGATAACCCATCAAGAGAGAAAATATGAGCGATAATGATACGTTTGATGCAGCTCGAAGACTTCTGACGAATATTCGTTCTGCACGTGTTTTTGCACGTGAAACAGATTTTGAGCAGCTTCTTGAAATGCAAGCAAAGCTTAATGCAGTTATTGAAGAATGCCGTGAAGATGCTGAACGTGAAGCTGCCGAACGTGAAGAGCGTGAGAAGAAACGCCAGGAATTGCTTCAGTTGATCGCCGGAGAAGGTTTTTCACCTGAACAGCTGCTTGGGCTGACCGACGATGCACCAAAGGCTCGTAAGAACAAATTGCCTAAAGCGCCCCCAAAATACCAGTATGAAGAAAACGGTGAAGTTAAGTTCTGGTCTGGCCGGGGTCGATCGCCAAAGCCAATCGCTGAAGCATTAGAGGCGGGTCGTAAGCTGGACGATTTTCTCATCAAAAAAGAGATGTCCGGCACCGCTGGAGAGCAACAGTAATGTAATAAGCCTCTGGGTCTGCCCGGAGGTTTTTTTTGATAAAACGGGAGGAAGTTTTGAGTCTGACGTTACCATTAATGTATTTCCAGACAGGTGCAGATCTCAGCAAAATCACGCACCATGAAGTGAATTATCAAGAAGGGTTTGTTCAACAGGCCTGGCTACGTCCTGAAATGCAGCTATTTGTTGTGTGCGTCGCCAGGAAGAAAGGCTCTTTACGCGAAATTAAAGGCGGAATGGCCGTGCTCACCAGTATCTTAGCCAGCAATGGTACTGAACTGGCGAATGCGTTAGATGACGTCATGCGTCAGTCTGACGCGTTACGTTCGCTGGCAGGGAAAGACAAGAATGTTTTCATTCCGGCCAAAATAGGGATTTCTGGCGATGCGCCCCCAACAGAAGAAGAACTGTTAAGCGTTTTTTACCAGCAATGCCTGAAACACGGCTCATGGGGTAACGCCTGATTGTTGTTATCAGAAGCAGGGACTCCCCTGCTTCCCTTTCCTGCCAGCAAAGATACGTTCTGCAGCAGCTGCGACCGCACAATAATGCCAGCATAATCCCCCTCTCGATGCCACCGGCGACCTAAAAATGCCAGCAAAAATGATTGTATTTAGTTTCTGGCTGTTCTATTTTATATGTATCGTACAATACAGATAAGGTGTCATATGAAACACGTTGATATTGCTAAAGCATGGCGTCAACAGAATCAGGAGCACGCTGATTCTGGCGTTGTTCTCATATGGGAAGGTGGGGTGTATGGCTGGAAAAACCTTCTCCGTGATCCCCATCAGGAACGCCCTGGAGCCATTGCCGTTGATACTGGAGGTAATGTATTTATCGCTGAAGGCGGGAGTGATTATGACGGTGCTAAATGCTGGGTTGTTTTTCAGGAGTCCTGAATATGACCAGAGCCACAGAACGCGCCTACAGCGAGCTACAACAGGCTTTTGATTTCTACAATCAGAAGCTATTTAACGGCGAACTCCCCGACTGCCTGATCACGTTCCAACGCGGTAAAAACACGATGGGTTACTTCAGCTTCAGGCGGTTTGTCGCTGCTGACGGCAGCGGCACAATGATTGATGAAATTGCCCTGAACCCGGAATACTTCCCGTCTTATCCGTTGATTGAAGTCATGCAGACATTGGTACATGAGCAGTGTCATATGTGGCAGTTTCACTTTGGTAATCCTTCGCGCAAAACGTATCACAATGCGCAATGGGCGGCCAAAATGGAAAGCATCGGGCTTATGCCCTCCTCTACCGGACATCCTGGCGGTGCAAAAGTCGGCCAGAAGATTAACGACTATCCGATCCCCGGTGGCCGCTTCCAGCTCGTCACGCTTGAACTGTTCCAGGGACAGTTTGCCCTCAGCTGGTTTGACCGTTACCCGGTCAAAGTCGAACAGCCCAAAGACCTTTCTTCCGTTATCGAGCAATGGCGAGAAACGCTGACACAGGCGCAACTAAGTTCCGGCTCTGGCATCGATATTGAAGCAGTACTCTCGATGGCGCTGCTGCCCTCTGTGGAGCCGCAGAACGTGGATACAGACGTGATGGCCGGGGAGGATGCAGCGCCTGTTGCGGCGTTTTTGGACAGGCCGAAAAATAACAAATGCAAGTATCAGTGTTCCGGCTGTGGTGTCGCCGTGTGGGGGAAAGCGGGGTTGAACATTCGTTGCGCCGATTGTGATCGCGACTTCGGTGAAATCTAACTGCCAGCAAAACATAGTACCTGCCCTGGTTGGCCATTCTCATTTTGCCAGCAAATCAGGTGCCCGGACAAACGCCGGCGCGGTAAAAATGACAGCAAAAGAGGTTTTATGGGAAATTACACAATCAGAACTAATGATGATGAGGATAACGCTATCCGGGAGGCGCAAGAGCACATCGGGGCAGCGTCAGTCAGCAAAGCTTTTATGACGGCCATACTGGAGCATCAGCATAATAAAGATGAGATCACCCGGCTGCGGCAGGCGTTAGCCCAGGAGCAGGCCAGAAATATGGAACTGGCCGCATCAGTAAAGAAGTTTCGTACCAGTATGAATTCAATGTTTGCGCTGGCTGATAACAATCCTCTTTAAAAATTGGGCAGTTACTCCACCGAAAATTTCCAGATTTCACGTAGCGCACGCTGGTTTTGATTTAGTTCAGACGCAAAAAAGCCCGACTGGTGAGATCGGGCTTTTTGCTTTCCGGTACTGAGTTGGTGCTCTGTCCGGGGAAGTCACTCTACATCTAACACCCATAATATTATGGCACTTGACACAAGCTGTCCAGTGGCAGTTGACTGCCTGTGTCAAGTGACTGAATTACAGCATGAGTTTCGTCAGCAAATCGGTATAATTGCGGGGTTAGCTCTGTAAGTGGCCTCCCTGCCCCTCCCCGTTCAGGCGGGTATGAATAGTTTCAAAAGTCCTGGCTGAACAAACAGGTGGTGCTGTGTTTGGTGCTCTGGCAGGAGGAAGTCACTCTACATCTAACAATGCGAGAGAACCGTTGTGACAGGCAGTGTATGAGTAAGCAACGGTGATTTCCTCCAGCTTATCTGGAGAACCGGATGGTTAATCTGTTAATCATCGTTCTGAGAGCGGTAGCGGCGCTAGCAAATGCGTTGATTGCTATTCTGGAACTGATCCGCCAGTTCATCGATTGATGACTACGGAAACGTAATTAAGGCCGGGGGCAAACCACCTCCGGCCTTTAATAAAAACAACATTTAGTTACAACATTCAACCACTGCTTCAACCCATCCGGGGTCAGTTTGGATATAGAGAATTATTGTACGGTAAGCCTGTTTTTTGAACAGGCTTACCTGTAGCAATAGGGTGTACTCCCGCGCTATACAGCGTTTTCAGGGGATTTTGTCTTAATCGGATAACCTAAATGCGATACAGCAAGAGCGACAACCTAAAAGCGATAGCCACTGACGATAAATCAATCACTTACGTATCCGAATTGGTTAAATAATGTGCTTAACGTACAAAAATTTCCGATCTCCAAACTGACCCCCATCCAAACTTAAGCATCATCGCTCCTACCCTTTTTCTAGGGGTCCGCTTGGAAAAGGGAAAATAACCTACGCTAAGACTACTTTTTAACCAATCGGCTATTGGATATCACTCGGTTCGCGGGGCTACAGCGTTTCTGTGTCCGAAACCGAACGATTACGTACACCATGCCGTTGATCTGTCCGAAAGTAGGCAAAACCAGAAACGGACAGCCTGACAGTTCCGTACATCCCTTGCGGTCAGGGGTTTCCGATCAATGGAACGAAATCACCCGTTAAGCTTGAAAAGCTTAACGTAGGATAATTTCCGAATTCCAAGCGGACCCCTGGAAGGGCTTCTGGAGCAGCAGACCGGGCTGAATCCGGTAGAAATTATGACGGACACGGCAGGATCCAGCGATATCATTTTTGGCCTGTTCTGGCTACTGGGCTACCAGTTTTCCCCTCGTCTGGCCGATGCAGGTGGGGCGATATTCTGGCGGGCAGATAAAATGGCCCATTATGGTGCCCTGAATGAGCTGGCTCGGGGATGTGTTGAACTTTCAAAAATAGAATCCCAATGGGATGAAATGATGCGAATGGCGGGTTCACTGAAGCTTGGGACCATCCATGCATCAGAGCTTATTCGTTCACTGTTGAGAAGTAGCCGACCATCTGGTCTGGCTCAGGCGATTATGGAAGTGGGCCGGGTCAACAAGACTTTGTATCTTCTCAACTATATCGATGATGAGGATTACCGGCGTCGGATACTCACTCAGCTCAACCGGGGAGAAGGACGCCATGCAGTGGCTCGAGCCATTTGCTACGGACAACGTGGTGAGATTAGAAAACGCTACCGTGAAGGTCAGGAAGATCAACTGGGTGCTCTGGGCCTGGTGACCAATGCGGTTGTGCTGTGGAATACACTTTACATGCAGGAGGCGTTGTCACATCTTCGCAAATCGGGGGAAACTCCTGAGGAGGAGCACCTGGCAAGATTGTCGCCGCTGATACATGGCCATATAAATATGCTGGGGCATTATACGTTTTCGTTACCAGAAGATATTCTGAATGGCGAGTTAAGACCATTAAATTTCAATACAAACAATGAATTAAACCCTTAGCGTGGTTTTTTACATCATTGGACCCCGAACCCCACGTACTGATGCGGCACAGAGTAATGGTGCTGTTCATATTCAACGTGATAATCGATATTCACTTTCGCTTTTTTGATGTACCGGTAGCGCCACGGCTGTACCGGTAACGGTCTGAGCGCAGGTTTGTCCAGCCTGTCAAAGGCTTCCCGCCGGTTGCCGGGTAGTTTTTTAAAGGGACGTTCGTTGAGATCCGTAACCAGCGTACGGATACAGTGGTTCAGTTCTGCCAGAGAGAAGAAGACCTGATGCCGTAGTCGGGCCAGGATCCAGCGCTCAACGATCTGAACGCCAACTTCCACTTTCGGCTTGTCTCTGGGTTTCCGGGGGCGGGCCGGTATCACCGCGACCTGATAGTGCTCCGCCAGTTGCTGGTAGGAAGGATTCAGTTCGGGATCGTAGCGACAGGCTTTGTTAACTCCGCTTTTGAGGTTGTCAGGGACCAGGATTTCTGGGACGCCGCCGAAGAACTCCAGCATCCTGACGTGGCTAAGAAGCCAGTCCGGTAGCGCCTGTGTATACGTGGCCTCCGCGAAGGTATAGTTTGATGCCCCCAACACCGCCACGAAGATCTGAGCCTGCCGGCACTCGCCGGTTTCTGGTGAGATAACCGCCACCGTGGGCCCACAGTAGTCGATAAAGCATTTTTCACCCGCGAGATGCTGTTGCCGCATGGAGCGCTTCTGCGACTGGCACCAGGTCTGGTAGCGGCAGCAGAACTGTGAGTAGCTGTACGCCCGGATCGGCATCCGCTGACAGTACTCTTCCCACAGAAGGTGGCGGGTGACGCCTTTCTTACGCAACTCGATATGGATTTCAGCCCAGTCAGGATCTTCCAGCGCGCCGGGACGACTGTCAGAGTCCGGATACAGCATGCTGGCAAGCCGGGGCTCTGACATCCCCTCTGGTAACGGCCAGGAGATCCCGGAGGCCTCAAGGCGTTTGAGCATTTTCTGGATGGCACCAGTGCTGACATCGGCGCACTGGCTTATCTGACGGAATGACAGGCCGACCTCAAAACGCAGCCTTAAAATTTCATGGATTTTACGCATTGCGATTCTCTTGTTTGGCATATATCACCCCCAGGAATGAAAGGGATAGATATAGCAGCAAAAATCAATGCGTTAAGAATGATTCTGGAAACGTGAACAGCAATTCCGGTCAGGTGAACACCGATTCTGGCAAAATGAACAGTGATTCTGATCATGGTGCAAAATCGTGGTATTTTCCGTCGGAATACGCGTTCACGCGAAACCAGAAACTGCGTTCACGTTCCGCCAGAATGAGTGTTCACGATCGGCCAGAATATGCATTGATTGCTTAAATAATCGACAACACAACTTATACCAACTTCATCTCACTAGTGCGACAGTGCCCCAATAAGTGTAACGTTTTGCATGATGGCCTCTCCTAAAAGAAAAATACCCTATTTGCTTAACACTTACAGGATGGGGGGACCATCTCAGTAGTCCCGCACAGTAGGCAGGGCTGAAGGCAATGTATTTGCGGCGATATCCACTTACCTAGATAACGCCCAGTTAGGCCGCTCAAAGTGGCAGGTATAACCATTTGTGTTACGCTGTAGATAATCCTGATGCTCAGGTTCGGCGGGCCAGAAATGGGGAGCTTTATCGATCTCTGTCATTATTTTCCCGGGCCATTTCCCGGATGCATCAATGTCGGAAATCAATTGTTCCGCCACTGTTCTTTGCTCAGCGGAGGTCACAAAAATCGCAGAGCGATAGCTGGGGCCAATGTCATTGCCTTGACGATACGGAGTTGTCGGATTATGGATCTGAAAGAAATATTCCAACAACTTCCGGTAGCTCAACGTGTCGGGGGAAAATTCCACCTTGACGGCTTCCGCATGGCCGGGATGGTTGCGGTAGTTCGGATAGTCGTTCCGACCACCGATATAGCCCACTTCAGTGTTGATCACGCCATCGAGTTTACGGAGCAGCTCATGAACTCCCCAGAAACAGCCACCGGCCAGAATTGCCACGTCAGTTTGCATGTTTATCTCCTTTCTCAAAAAGGGCGAGATAATCGCCATAACCTTCCGCTGCTAACTCGGTTTTCGGAATAAATCGCAGTGAGGCGGAATTAATGCAGTAACGTAATCCACCGACATCCTGCGGACCGTCCGAGAAGACGTGCCCCAGATGGCTGTCGCCGTGGCGGGAGCGGACTTCGGTGCGCACCATGCCATGACTAAGATCGCTCAGGTTACGGACGTTGTTTTCCACCGGCTTGCTGAACGCCGGCCAGCCGCAACCCGAATCAAATTTGTCCTCTGACGAAAACAGTGGTTCACCGGAGACGATATCCACGTACAGTCCCTGCTCAAAGTTGTCGTCATATTCCCCGGTAAACGGACGTTCGGTGGCGTTTTTCTGTGTGACGTTAAACTGCAGCTCTGTCAGCGCCTGAACGGCCTGCAGGTGTTTTTGATATTGTTTGCTCATCGCGTTCTCCTTGCGAACATTATTCGCCGGGACGGGGCCGGTTCATGAATGTGAACCACACCGGGTTTCTTGGATAGTTTTTAGCCCGGAGACTTAGTCTGCATAATATTTATTCATCTGCCAGGCATAATACGTTTGCTCTGCTTCAACTGGAGATACATAGCCGATACGTTTTAGTAATCGTCGGTTGTTGAACTCGTCTATCCACGTCTGCGTCGCCAACTCCACATGTTGCCTATTTTTCCAGTGTTGACGCTGGGTCACTTCAGCTTTGTATAACCCGTCAATGCTTTCAGCCAACGCGTTGTCATACGAGTCACCTACAATCGTATTCTGTTCCTCCAGGCGGCGAACCTGCTTTTCCAGCTCGCGAATACGTTGCTGCTTTGCAGTAATGGGATTTGCAGAGGGCGTAAAACCCTGACGCTTTCGCCTGAGCTGGCGTACCCAGCTATCAAGCGTGGTAGAACCGACATTCATCGCTTCACCGGCTTGTCGATATGAGTAGCCCTTATCAACAATCAGCCGTGCACATTCCCCCTGAATTCAGGGGGAAAGCACGCTTATTTTTCTTGTTCATTAAGTCACCTGTTTTATTTTGAGGTGAGAATATCACCTTTAATCGGGTGGACAAATTTACTGTGCCACTACACATCATGTAATCTTACTCTGACTGATGGCTTCCATTACATGTGATGAATATACCACTGCAGCACCGGCGTTCAGGGAAACAGCTACGGCCAGAGCCGCCGCGATTTCTTCTCTGGATGCACCTGCTTTCAAGGCAGCATATGAGTGGATACTTATACATCCGTCACACCGGGTCGTAACTGCAACAGCCAGGGAAATCAGCTCCTGTGTCTTTTCATCCAATACCCCGTGGCGGTTTGCCGACGTCGCAATAGTCTGATATCCCTTAAGGGTCTCAGGAATTTCGTCTCCGAGTAAGCCGACATTTTTAAGCAGGTTTTTTCTATATTCATCCCAATTCATATTCATGATTGTTTCCTTATGTTGCTGAGAGGGCTTTCAAGCCCTGATAGTTAAATATCTTTTCAAATCATATTTCAGCAGGACAGCACCGGCACCGATTAACAGGACATCTTTTATGATGAAGCTGTCAATTTTCCCCAGTTGTGGCAATAAGCTCAGCGTGGTGATACCCGTGACGATAACGATCATATCCCCCAATATCCCGGCTGCAGGTCTGAAGAAACCGATAATCAGTGCCAGAAAAGTGATGGTTTCTACTACGCCGAGGAAATAGCTCCCTCCGTGAACACCAAACAGGATGTACAGGATATTCAGCCATGTGGTTGATATCAGGGGTTCGAGGGCCATCACTTCAAAATCAAACCATTTATAGGTCCCGAACAGCATAAATATCGTGATAACCGACAGACGAAGAATAACCATGTCGTAGTCTGAGCGGATAAAACCATTAATAAAATTTTTCATTCCATTCTCCAGGCAAAAAACTATGCCTTATAAAAAATCAACGGGCATCGAGCATCATCATTAAAGCGTCTACGGCCCCAGAATAAGCATCGTGAGGGGGCATCCGGTTCAGCATCAGCGCGCCCTTCAGCGCGGAGCAGACAATGATGGCAAGCTCATCAGGAGGGACTACGGACTTTAGCTCGCCGGTTTTCTGCCCGGAAGCGAGGACGTCTTTCAGTATCAGCATCTCCGTCTGCGCCAGCCGGCTGACAGCTTTCTGCAGTTCAGGGGAAAACTGGTGACTGTCCGACAGCATGGCGTAAACGCCGCACATCTCCTCTCTCTCGGCACAACCGGCAAACGCATCGAGATACGCCCTGAGGCGTTGTACGCCGGGAGGAATATCATGGAGGACGGCATCAAGCTGACCAAATACCCCGGTTTTGTATTGGCAGTAGGCTAAACCCAGATCGGTTTTCCCCGGGAAATGATGGTGGATACTGGCTTTTCTGATACCAATCGCTTTTTCCAGATCGGCATAACTGAAACCCAGAAATCCGCGTTGCTTGATCAATGTATCCGTCAGGCGAAGTATTTTGTCGTAAGTAGACACGGCATTTTCCTGATATGTATGAAGGGCGCTGTTATACGTACCTTAGCGGTAGATAACGGCGGTTCCGTAAAATTTATTTTTGCCGTCAAGCGAAGTGATACGAAAGTGAGAGGCACCGACCTGTTCTGCTCTGACTTTAAGCGCATTAGTCACTTCGTCTGGCGTTGACAGATTACCGACAGAAATATGGCCTGATGGCATCAGATCTGCAGCGTCCTGACGGTTAATTTCATCTGCGGCGGCGTAGCCGGCCAGGGTAAGCGCAAGCGCGGCAATGGTAGTACGGATAATGCGATTCATGGGTGATCCCTCCTGGTGATTAAGCATGAGTCAATCTACCTTCTCGTAGGAAGGTTAGCAAGGAGTATTTATCAAAAAAAGAGAAATTACATATATCAATCTGTTTTTGTTAGCTTTCTCAAAGCTTAAAGAAGCATGGCAGGCTCAACTTACCAGTAACATCCTGAATTTCTCGCGATGTCAGTCAGTGTTACAGGCTCGTGGATGGAAGAGAGCTTTCACTGGCAGTGACGGAAATTTCGGCGGTTCCTGCGCAGAACAATAGCCCACCTACGGCGGGAGCTAAGGCTCTGTTACAACGGTGCTTTTTTCAGATGCCTTAGCCCGTTATAATCCCGTGCATGTATATCCCCAGACCCGCTAAACTCCTCTTCCAGATTGATGATGGCTGGAGCAAGCTACCCGCTAAACACGGTGAATTCATACCCGAATGGACACAACTGGTCGTCGAGCGCATGCTCGCCTGTGGTACCCCTGCCATGGGATTACGCCGATACTGCTGCGCATCTCCCCATTGCACACACACCAAATACATTTGCTACAGCTGTAAAGGGAAAGGCTGCAGTGCCTGTGGCATGAAAGCCACCGAGCAATGGATTGCCGAACAGCAACACATCCTCCCCGACTGCGAATGGCAACACATCACCTTCACTATGCCCGACAAACTCTGGCCTCTCTTCGCCAACAACTGGCCCCTGCTCAATCCGTTATTTTCTTGCGCGGCCCATATCCTACTGAAATGGGCCAAAAAACTCGGCGTAGAAATTGGTCTGTTCGTGGCATTACACACCTATGGTCGACAACTTAACCGGCACCCGCATATTCATTTATCCGTGACCCGCGGCGGGTTATGCCTTAAACACGGCGTCTGGCGGCCGATTTACTTCAAAAAGAAAGTCGTCGAAGCTTACTGGCGTCAGGCCGTCATTAAACTGCTGCGGGAAAGCTACACCGAGTTAGATTTGTCCGACGCCAACTATGCACATATTCGTGACTATCGTGAGTTGTGCCAGTTCCTTGATGGTTAGGAAACTGAATCATCGTTTTAAAAATTTCCTGACCATGAACAGCAGTGTCTGTCATGCAGTAATGATGTGCCATCGGGAACGTTATGGTCATAAAATGGCATTTCCGGCGCGTTTTTAACCTGAAAGCTGTTTTTCAGACGCACTTATCCCGCAGTCTGTGCCAGAAGCCATCGTTTCCGGTCGATGTTATGCAGCCTTTCTGCCACTAATTCCGTGGCGTGTCTGCCGGCCTGCGCACTGCTGAAGCGCAGCCGGTTGCCGCACAGGATGCATTTGTACGGATCCGTACGCAGAAATTCCTTCATCAGCGCCACGAAGCCCGGCAGCTCCGGTTTTTTCCTCTCTTCCATTTGCAGGGCCTCATACACCTTCGGCAGCAGCGTGCCCCGTTTACGGTTTGACAGGAAGCCGTAGTAGCGCACCATTTTAAAATGCTTCGCCGGGATATGGCTGATATAGCGTCCGATCATCTCTTCCTGCGTCAGCGTCTGCTGCCGGTACTGCTGTGTACGATGGTCGTAATAGTGATGCACCACGGCCCCGCCGCTGTAGTGCCTGAGCTTTGCCGCCGACACAGGGGGCCGTTTCAGGTACCGGCCCAGATATTTGACGCTTCGCCAGGCTCCCCGGGTCTTCTTCGCAAAGTGGACTTTCCAGCTGTTACCAGCGGCGTCCGTACTGCGCCTGCAGATAGCGCTGCCACTGTTTTTTATCGCGGATATGCCCCAGTCCCGGCAACCTGCCGGGATTAATCAGGTCATAGCTGTGGCGCAGCAGCCGGATGACAGCTCCGCGCCAGATTTCCTCCACGGCATGCTTTTTAAAGAAGAGCTCGCGCCAGACGCCGTGTTTAATATCAAGCCCGCCGCGGGTGACGGAGAGATGAATGTGGGGATGCTGGTTGAGCTGGCGACCGTAGGTGTGCAGGGCGCAGAAGATACCGACTTCCACACCCTGTTTTCTGGCCCAGCGGAGCATGGCGCGGGTGGCGGCACGGAACAGGGCATTGAGCAGAGGCCAGTTATTGTTGAAAAAGGGCCACAGCAGATGGGGCATGGTGAAGGTGATATGCTGCCAGTCGCAGTCTGGAAGGATGTGGCTCTGCTGCGCCACCCACTGCTCCGTGGCCTTATGTCCGCAGGAGCTGCAGCCTTTTGATTTACAGGTCTGGCAGAAGAAGCGGGAGTGGGTGCAGTCCGGTGAGGCGCAGCAGTATCGCTTCACCCCCATGGCAGCAGTGCCGCAGGCGAGCATGCGCTCGACACAGAGAACGGTCCAGGGGCTGAGAGTGTCCCCGTGTTTATCCATATACCGGTTCCAGGCGTCATCAATGGTGAACAGCAGTTTTGCCGGGCGCGGGATATACATGCGGCGGATTATCGCTCTGCAGTGGCAGCGGCATTATAGTGCCAGTCGTCACAGTCATCGGCCCAGTTGTCGGTGTGTTTATCCCAGGGGGCGAAGGTCACCGGCAGCATGCCGGATTCTGTGGCGATAATAAACACATCGGCTGGCATGGACTCAAGGACGACGTCACCGTCGGGTGAGTCAGGGGGCTCAAAGCCGCGGATGATGCAGACGAGAGGCGGGTCGAAGTGTGTATCGAGGAAAAACTGTGGCCCCAGGTGGACACAGTGACGAATGGCATCCTGCGGAGTGTCGTAAAAAAACTCGTCGGGGTTGTCATAATCGCTCCGGGGCGGAATGGACACCAGAAAACGCTTAGGATACCCGGGGATAGCGCGTCGGGACGAGGGCGTGGGTTTACGCTTTCTGGGGGCTTTGCTGCGAGCCATGTGGATGAATTCCTGAGACATTAACATAGCGCAGAGTATAAAACGGGGCTCAGCGCCTGCAAACCCTCGGAACGGCAAAGCCGTGACGCTCGCCCCATAGGGGCGCTACGTTCTGAGTGTGTCCCGCGCCCACGCTAGTGCGAACCTGATCAATCGGCGCAGTACGTGCACAACCAGTCAGTGCACCGACAACTGCAATGACCGCAAACCACTTAATATACCCTTTCATTAAAATCTCCTATAGCCGATAGAATTAAAAGCGATGGAAGTTTATTCATTATTTTATAAAATAGAAAAACAATTATTCCCTATAAATTCAATACGTTAGCCTGAAATTATTGGCCAAAGTTTTTCCATGCTAGAGCATGCTTTTTTGACTCAACATGCAGATAAGCTTCGATTTCTTTCCAGACCGACTCATTTTCATCAGATGCTGTAACTAACGATTCAACAAGTCCAGTTGCAACCGCTGTTGCTAATTCATCATTATCAGACCTCATACCTGTTTCAATGTGCTGGAATAGAGCTGATTTCTCCGAGTGATTTAATGAAGCCAACTGGTTTACCAATGCTTTACCAACTAGTGAAAACAATAAAATCGTCGGTGGAGGATCTGGCAACCAATACTCAACACATCTATTTACTTCATTCTTTATGTACTCTGAGGCTTGAGTAAAAAAGCTCAAGTAATCATCAATATAATTATCCATCATTATTTACCCTTAAGAGCATTTTGCATGTCTTTCAGAACGTTTTCCGCCGCAGCTCTATCACTCGAAGAAGCTTGAGGGTTCTTATTTAACCAATCCTGAAGCGCTTTAGAATATGTTTGGGCTTTTTCAACGTGCCCCCGGCCACCGACTTTTTCACCAGTAGCTAATTCGTAACGAACTGCATCAGCCGTGCTTCCACTGCCAACTTTGGCATTTGGTCGATATAAGTCATCAATTATGTTTTTAAGATTTCCATCTTTAACATTTGGTTTTTCCATTGATGCACGTAATGAGTCCACATATTCTTCATACTGCCCCCTACTTTTAGGGTCTGATGAAGGGTTACTATTTCGTCCCGCTTCCTCATCCTCTGGCCCATGCCCACCAGGTGTTCCAGACCCCGAACCACCCAGATCTTTCTTCTGCTCATCAGTCAGATCCTTGCCAATATTCGGATTTGAGGATGTGCCAGGTGCATATTTATCCTGAAGCGAACTGAGATATTTTCCGGTGATCTCATCGTTGCCCATCATTTTCAGGGTAACAAGGTGCTCCAGTTCATCGGGCGTCATCTTGCCCGCAATATCTTTGATCGTGGCACCTGCCAACCCTGCGATACCTGCTTTTGCTCCTATCTCCAGCAGTTGCTCTGCAACCTTGTTACGACATGGGGCCGCGATGGCACAACCTTCCGCAACAACCTTCAGGAAGTTATTCTCAACCGCATTCTTACCGGCCTGAGCCCCTGCAAGCGCATTCGCGCTGCTGTCACCGGCAACACCGCCGGCCAATCCCGATGCGACGGTAGAGAGGGTGCTGATATTTTGCTTTTTCTCTTCGCTCAGTGCAGCGATTTTTTCTGGTGTGTCAGCACCATACAGTGTTTTAGCCAGATAACGGGCTGCCAGCTCGCCACTGGCCGCACCCGTTGCACCTGCAGCAGCTGAGTTACCGCTCATCTCAGCGGCCATCGCCCCCCATACGGCTCTGTCGCATTAAGAAGTCGTCAGATAACATGCTGTTTTTTTTTGCGATGTTACCTGACTATGCAGTTGATCCGAAAAGCCTTCAAACGTCTGCACTATCCTGTTGATATTATTGCTCAGTGTGTTCGCTGGTATCTGGCTTACTCACTCAGCCTGCGAAATCTGGAGGAGATAATGGCTGAACGCGGTATCACCGTCGACCATTCCACACTTCACCGCTGGATTATACGGCTGGTACCTCTGCTGGATAAGGCATTTCGCCGGCATAAACGTGCCGTGGGACGCCGGTGGCGAATGGATGAAACTTACATCAGAGTCAGGGGGCAGTGGAAATATCTGTACCGGGCGGTCGATACCGAAGGTCAGACCATCGACTTTTTGCTGACGGCTAAACGAGATACCGCAGCGGCCCTGCGCTTCTTCCGCAAAGCCATTCGCCAGCATGGCGAACCTGAGGTGGTGACCATCGATAAAAGTGGCGCCAATACAGCGGCACTGGCCACAATCAATGCCAACAAATCAGAAGAAGAAATCATCACCATCAGGCAAAACAAGCATCTGAATAACCTGATTGAGCAGGATCACCGAAATATCAAACGACGAATACGTCTGATGCTAGGATTCAAATCATTTCGACGGGCACAGACGCTCTTGGCGGGTATAGAGCTGATAAACATGATACGTAAAGGGCAGTATCAACACCCACAAAGTGATGGATTGTCACCCGCAGAACAATTTTATCTGTTAGCTGCCTAAAAAATCAGCAGCATACAGTTTACTGGCATGCATACGCTAATGCGACAGAGCCTGTTGCAAACAGTGATCCAACCCTGGCCTGAAACAAAGGAGAATTACCATGTTAAATCAGCATGCTAATGATTATATCCAGCTACGGCAATTGGGTGGTTTTAAGTTCAAACAGCAAGAAATATATGTACGATCATTTGTTCGGTTTGCATATAAGCGTGGAGATTCATACATCCGTACAGACACAGCCATAGAATGGGCTGCGCTGGGCGCCTCCGCTAATAATAGAGAAGAGAGGTTGAGGTCAATTGTTGCATTCGCCAGACACTGCCGAACTGAGGATTGCTTTCATGAACTGCCACCAACGCATGTATTTTCCTCCGGTCGCCATAAACGCCCTGTTGCGTATACTTTTTCTCCAGATGAAATAAGACAAATTTTAGCGGCAGCTATTAAACTGGAGCCCTGCGCATCTCTGCGACCTATCACTTATTACACATTATTTGGATTACTGGCATCAACAGGACTGAGAATTGGGGAGGCCGTCCGATTACGACAGGATGACATTACCACCGATGGCTTATTGATTAGGGAAACCAAGTTTAAAAAGAATCGAATAGTCCCCATTCACCCAACCACTGTAAATGCATTGAATCAGTATCTGAGCTTACAAAAACAAATTGGAGTTTCCAGCAAGCAAATTTTTGTTGGAATGAAGGGGCAACCACTTCAGCAGACCTGGGCACGACACGCATTTCACAAAGTGATGATAGATATTGGCCTTGATAAGGCCCGCTATGGGCATAGCCCCCGACTGCACGATTTGAGACATACCTGGGCTGTTCGGGCTCTCGAGTCTGCACCAACTGACACTAAGCAGGTGGATCAACATGTACGCGCTGTCATGACTTACCTTGGCCACTCAAGTGTGGCTGCCAGCTATTACTACATGCACAGTACGCCAATTGTCATGAACCGCATTGCAAATGCTTGCGAAGCACTTGAACGGGGGGATATCTTATGACGCCGTTGGCTCCGCATCTGACCAGTTTTCTACTCGAACGTTTGAAACTACACCAACAGGCCAGTCCGAATACGTGCGATACCTACGCTTATGCATTCCAGTTATTGCTGAATTTTGCCAGTAAACAGATTAAGACGATGCCATCCTCTCTGGCTATTGAGCAACTGGATGCGCGGTTGATTCTGGATTTTCTGACATATCTTCAACTTGAACGCCACAATACACCACGCACACGAAATTCCCGGTTAGCAGCCATAAAGTCATTTATGCGTTTTCTTCAATATCGGGTACCAACAGCGCTGGAGCAAATTAACCGCATTCTTGCAATTCCAATACAAAGAACGGATCGCAATTTAGTACGCCATCTAAAAAGGGATGAGGAGCAGGCGTTGTTGGATGCCCCGGATCCAACGACACGTATAGGACTTCGAGATCGGGCTATGTTGCATCTTGCTTTGGCCGGAGGTCTTCGGGTGTCAGAATTAGTGGGGATCAGGATGGACGACCTACATTTTGATAATTCTAATGTTGATTTACTTGTCCATGGAAAGGGGCGAAAACAGCGTGAGCTTCGGCTATGGAAGAGCGTCGCGCAGTCTATTCGAGCCTGGTTGTCTGTTCGAGGTAGCGCACCTGTTCCTGAGTTGTTTTTAAACGCTCAGGGGAAGCAAATGACGAGAGCAGGATTTGAATATGTGTTGGAGCGATGTCGAGTGAAAGCGGTAAAGCAGTGCCCTTCCTTAGTTGAAAAAAAACTGTCACCTCATGTTCTGCGTCACACATGCGCGCTAACAGTCCTGAAAGCAACCGGAGATCTACGCCAAGTGGCCTTGTGGCTGGGACATGAGAGTACTGCGACCACGGAGTGTTATCTTCAACTGGATCCACTGGAAAAGCTACAAAGTATCGCTAGTTTTGTGCCAACTTCACTGAAACCTGGTAAGTTCCGACCGTCAGACCGTCTTATTGCAATGCTTCGAGGCGATCATATTATGTAGAGTAATTACTTATCAGACTGAACTCTGGAGTCAGGGTTCAGTCTATACACTCCACATAATCATTCGCTTTTCATAAGAGCATTTATGCGGTGCACCGCATAAATGCTCGATTAACACATGGACATAACCCTCGCCCTCCACGGTATCCAGGCTGTAAAGCACATCGCTGAAGTATTGACGTAAATCATCTTCAACAAAGGAGCCTGACTCCAGCTTCAACGTGCTGAGGTCGCAGATAGCGCGTAGTTCAGCGGGTAGATGCAACTCCATAAAGTCACGTGCAATCTCGGGCTGGGTGAGAAACTGCCTGAATGTGGCATCATGCGGCGTAGGGGTACTGTTTTTCTTCTTCATTAGTCCAGACTCTGAAAAATGATGAGTGAATGCTATCACAATCAAAGCAATACAAGATGTTAAGTTTACTCCTCAGCTTGTTGGCAGACGCGGATCACTGTCATTTTTGATACTCCCGCGAGGCGGGCTGTTTCACGCAGGGACTTTCCATGAGTTAGCCGGAGTGTACGTATGAGCTCATGTTTTTGTGCATCAGCCATCCTGCCCCGATACTTACCTTCCGCTTTCGCTTTGGTTATTCCTTCCGCCTGACGACGACGTCGATCCTCATAGTCTTTTCTGGATATAGCTGCGAGCATATCCAGCATCATGCCATTAACGGCTTTAAGCATGCTGCGAGTGAATTCATCGCTAACGGCGTTATTGAGTGCCAAATGACTGGTTGGTAAATCAAGACTCACGATAGACAGCTGCTTATCCGTTATCTGCTTTCTTAGCGCTTCCCATCCCGCGTCGTCCAATCGAGAAAGCCTATCCACTTGCTCAATGAGAATAACGTCACCAGGCTCAGCCTCTTCGAGCAGTTGCACCAGTTTTGGGCGCGTCATCGTTGCACCGGAAATATTGTCGACATACCAGCCAGCAATTCGGCGGTCATGTTGGCGAGCAAAATTCTTCAGTGCATTTTTTGCGCGAGTGGCATCTTGTTCAGAGGTTGATGCTCGCAGATAACCAAAAATGAGCATTTTTCAGCCTTAAGGTAACGTTTAAGTGGTCATTTAATTAATGGTATCACTTATATGGTCACATTGATATGGAATGGGATGTTTTAATGTGGTATCTCAGAAGTATACCCAAGAGTGACAAGCTGACGCGCCCAGTGGGCTTGTCCAACCCCTCGTCAGTCCAAAAGCAAGTTTTGAACTGATGAGGGGTTTTTGGGATAGGTCAACAGCTATCTTTGTGATTCTATCTAGTCTTCCAATGCCAGTATCTAGAAGCGGCACCGGTGAATAACACAGCGGTGAAGCGTCGAGTGGTCAAAAATAATGCCGCGCTCAGCCATCATTTCTTTGAGATTGTGCAGGCAGAGGGCATAAACCAGATACCAGCGAACGTATTGAGCAATAACATCGAGGGATAGTGTAGGCGTTTAAACGTTTTTCGTAACAGGGCATAAGCAGGCAACAACATAAAATAAACGGTATGTTTCTTAATGCGACAGAACGCCAATGGGAGGTGTAGTTTCAGCTATCCGGATGCAAAGGCCCAACTAGAATGATTAACCAGAGAAAGATATGGGGCTTTACCCTCAAATTGATATCATTAAGCATTCATAATGGTGTGTTTTTAATATTAAATTAAAATTAAAAATTATTTTGGAACACTATTGACATCACTTGTTGAGAGTTTAATATAATCACGTCATTTCATCGTTTTTAATATTAAAATGGATTAAATTAAGATGATACTTACAATTGCAAATACAAAAGGCGGTGTGGGGAAGTCTACCCTAGCAGTAAACATCGCAGTGGAACGTGCTCGCTTAGGTAAACGTGTATGGCTGGTTGATGGAGATCGCCAGGGGTCTTCACAAACAGCAATTTTAATCCGTAGCGAAGCGGGTATAGAACCAGGCTTGGCATGTTCACATTTCCCTGATGGTCCAATTCTTAGGACACAGGTCTTACAACAGAAATCTAATTTCGATGAAGTGATCATTGAATGTGGCGGTAGGGACTCAACAGCAATGCGTGCTGCATTAACGCTGACTGATATTCTCCTCGTGCCTTTCGTGCCTGGTAGTTTTGAGGTGTGGGCTATGGAAGATGTTGTCAATCTGGTGCGTGATGCCAGAAGTGTGCGGGATGGTTTAACTGCATTCTCTTTACTCAACCGTGCTGATCCCAATCCTCGGAGCAATGATAATGCCGATATGCTGGATGCGATGAGTGACTATAACGAAGACATACAATTACTGGATCATACAATTAGGCAAAGGAAAGTTTTTGCGGCAGCAGCAGGAAGTGGAAGGTCTGTTTCCGAGCTTAAATTGCGTGCTCATGAGAAGGCTGCAAAAATAGAGTTAGATACCCTTGTTTCAATACTATTTTAGAATTAATTTAATATTAAATTAAACTCATTTGGATTTTATATGGCTATTACAAGAAAGCCTTTGGTTAAGGCAGAACCAGTAGATACCATTAGTGACTTCATAAATCAGGCTCCGGATGGCATTAAGAGTGAAACACTTCCCGAAAAAAAAGGAGTCGTCAAAGGTCAGCGACAGCAGATTACAGTGACATTTGACCCTGATGTCATTGAGCTTTTGGATATCATGTCAACAGAAGAGGGGGTATCAAGAGCGGCACTGATCAGGATGGCAGTAAAACAACTTATTACCCGTGGAACTACTGTTGGAGGAACCAATCAGTAAAATGTTTTAATATTAAAAAGATATTAATATGGATTATAATGATTCTATTGTAATATTGTTTTAACTGCATACTATGTGAAATTGCAACAGACCTAAACTGCGATTTAGGTCTATCGAAAATATTGGTGGCTATGTTTTCCACCTTCCATCATATTCATCCCAACCGCGGGTCTGATCATTGGTAAGCAGACTGTCAATGACCATACAGTTACGCGCATCGGCTATCAGATTAATCTCACTGAATAAGTAATCTACCTGCTCTTTCAATTTTTCATCGCTTTCAGAGGTCCGAGGTATCCGATATACATTCTCACCTGCTCATTAGTGAATGCGCGCAGGTAGGAACGAACAAATATATCCATAATACTGTTAGATTCCTTTAGTGATACCGGTCTGATGAGGGTTGGTACTATCACTATAAACAGTACCGGATTTTGCCAGTTCGGTATTGGTATACTCAAACAGAACCAAAGAGGAGCCACCTTCTGTGACATTGTCACCATTAAACAAGCATAAAGACAATGTAAAGATAGAATAAAGACACCACGGAATTTACTCTATAAAGCACATGTAAAGACGCATAGTAATTTACATTGTAAAGCCCACGTAAAGACATAAACATCTTTACTAACGCTTTACGTTATAAAGAATATGGGTTATAAAGACAACATAAAGACATTTAAGTCTTTACATGAGAAAGACAAAGTAAAGACATCCTATCATTTACAACGTAAAGACAAAGGACATTGATATGGGCAAAATTTTACTGGTGGTTTCGGATAAGGGTGGGGTAGGGAAGAGCACCTACGTTGCAAATACAGCATCGATGCTGGTTAACAGAGCCAAATCGGTGATCATCCTGAAAACAGATAAGAACAACGACCTGTTGAGCTGGAATGAGAAACGCCAGGGGCATGGTCTTCCCATCGTTACGGTGTACGAGGCATACGGTAACGTAAGTAAGGAAATAAAACGCCTGAGCAAGCTGTGTGACGTTCTGATTGTTGACTGCCCAGGACACGACAGCCTGGAGTTCCGTAGCGCACTGACAGTATCAGATATCATGATAACGCTCGTTAAGGCTTCTTCAGATTTCGAAAGTGAAACGCTGACCAGCGTAACCGAAAAAGTCCGTATGGCTCAGAAATCAAACTCAGCACTGCAACCCTGGGTACTGCTGACCAGAATAAACCCGAGCAAACCACGACACATAAAAGCCGCGATTGAACTGGATAAATTATTACGTTCAGACAGTGTCTGGATACAGCCACTGAAAACGCGCATGTCAGAGCTGGATGTGTTTGAAAGCGCCTGTAATGAAGGGGCAGGGGTGCACGATGTAAGCCGTGCATCCAGCCTAACAAAAGCGAAAGCACAGATAGAATTATTGGCTCAGGAAATCGGGATTATTTAGTTATTTCAAGGCAATAAAATACAATTTACATTGTAAAGACAACATAAAGACGATATTGTATTTACACGTATTAAGTACATGAGGATTGTTATATGGCTTTAAAACTCAAAACACCTGTTGTTCCGGCAACAGAAGAACAGGCAACAAATGCAGAAACCGCCCGCTTTATCTCAGGCGCTAACAGGAAGCCAACGACAGGTAAAGCAAAGCTGGTGAACTTCCGGCTTTCAGAAACCTTTGACGATATCCTCGAGGCTGAAGCAACCAGAACGGGGCAGAGCAGAACGACTGTTCTTAAAGCAGCGCTGGCCGCATTCGATAATCTGGACGAAAACCAGAAAAATCACTGGTTACTGGAATCTGCAAAAATTTAACCATAAATACGGATGATAGATTCATGCGATATCTGACTGAACTGATATTTCAGCTCTATAAGTTTACAGATCACTATAAACTGACCACAGCAACTTATAAAAATCTGGAAAATATAAAGTTAGTTAAGCCAACAGCAGATTCGAATACAATATTACAACTAGAGTCAATGTTCAGCGATTACTCTTTGAGATACGTTGATAAGGGGCTGGCTGAAATTCTGAGTAATTTAATCAGTGCAGAAAAAAAACATATTCAGGATTTCGATTTTAAAAAAATACAGTCGCTTACTGCTTCCAAAAGCTTTGGAGCAGGATGGTACAAGGTAATCAATGGCAGCTGGTTCAAAGACGTTTATTCGTGGGGTAGGGGAATGTATCCCGCGAATAACCTGAAAGCTGAAGATATGTCTGACTGGCACGATAATCTATGGCATATAGAGCATGAGGGTTTCTACCCACGCGATCCAATTAATATTAAATACTATTCATGGTTGGACAGATATTTAGCTTCGAACAGCGGTGGTTCTCACCATGCTGCTATGGTTGTTTATCAATCTATCAGAGATAATCTGGAGTATAAACGGGAAGCCGTCATTGAGAAGTTAGCCATAAACAAGGACAGTATTGGAAGGCTAGAGAACGAATATTATTCATTTATTTTCCACGCCAAAAACCCACAAAAAGCAGGTGGATTTTCATTTAAACATGAATTCACAGATATATTGAAGGATGTTGTAAGTAACCAGATTCAGCAACTTAGTCCCGTTCATTATCATTCTGATATCAATTTTATTTTCATCCAGAAAGATGAACTTAAAATGAATAATAAAACATTTCTGGACTGGCTTTCAGCAGGCATCACTAGCGGAAAGATAATATCATTCCCTGAGTACCTTAAAAACCCCTCGAACTTCCATAACGCCTGCTACTCTCACGAACTCGACTCAATCATTCTTGGTGATCCTTGCAGAGAATACAAATAAACTCTAAACTCTAAACTTCATATAAAACAGCTAGATTATTCTTTGTCAGAAGGTCTGACAAATTATTGCAAACAATAACGGCAATACCCACTTCTTCAAGTACAGCAGTATCAGATACTTGTTCGAAGCTGATTACCACAATTGGTTTCTGCTCCTTCAGGTCGAAAATAATTATTGGCAGTGTGATACTATTAATCGCTTCAAACTCTTTAAAAAAAGCTTCAGAGCCATATTCACTCGCTGGAAAAAGAACTTCACTTAATCTCACAGCATAAAAAACATGGTAGTTTTCTTTAAGATTATCCTTTAAAATATTTACAGCCTTTGCATATTTATCGTTAATAAATTCTTTTACTCTAAATTCCATAATTCCTCCAACAAGAACCGACTGTAGGTCAACGGGCAAACGTAGCGGAATGGCGTCGCAGACGTCATTTTGCGGCGTTTGCCCTATCCTGCATCGCTGTGAAAAATACCGTACCATCATACATAAATTTGAGTGTGGTAAACCGGCTAGAAAAGGTAAGGAACGGGTTATAAAGGTTATTCATGCTCATTGTCCGTGTGCGCCTCTGTAGCATCAGGAACAAGAAGACGATACCAGGGAGTGCTTTTGTTCATCAGCTCTACTAGCGGTGCGGATAACAAACTCAGAACCCACATGCCGCCAATGACAGGGATAGTAAAATTTTGCGCTGTCCAGAACTGGTGCTCAAGATGGAACCAGGTTACGACACAAATCAATCCACCTACCCAGAATATCACAGTGCTGAATGCGCCCAGGATCGCCAGCGTAACGACTGAAATCAGGTGCAGTGTTCCCGCTGTTAGAAGACGAAGATAAAACCAAATCCACTTAATGTACTTCAGAAGCGGGTTCCCGGTTTTCTCCTTTAAGCGTTTTTTCCGCTCACTGGCTATTTCTCGTTTTAATCGGTTACGATCTGCGCCTTGAGGAAATTCGTAGATTTTAGCCATAGTTCACCTCAATTCTTTTTTGGTGGTACTTTCTTGTCAAACTCTTCTAAAAATGCAGCATCCGCATCATTCAACTCACTTTCAATATCGTTCCCTGAAAACTCATCTTCATCTACAACAAAATCAAATTTTAACTTACTAATTTTTCTACCCGTTTTTTCTGATACAGAAATACCGATAAACGATACTTCTGTTTTTTTCTTTATTTCTAAAACAGCTTTATTGAGAACATCTCTTTTGAAAATAGGGAATTCAGGATATTTGTATTCTATATCACCTTCCCCATTGAAAGTATAAGCTATTAACTCCTCCTTAAGCGCATCAACGGAAATAACAAAAGAATTTTTCTTTTTAAAATTTGAGTAATTTTTCCTAATTAATTGATAAAGGGCGGAAGAATACTGACCACTAAGCCTCAAGCTTGAAGTTAATAACTGTGTAGTAAACTTATTCTTTTTACCCAACAGACTAGATATATAGGGTTCTATAGCTCTAGTAAAACGAAGTTCAAGATAACCTTCATTTTTAAAGTACACACAGTAATCTGTAATGTATAAATCCATTTCATTAGGTTTATGTTTTTGATTATAGGGAAGCTCTAAATCTTTGGCTAAGGCAACAACATCATCCCCCGTAAGTGATAAACTACTTCCCCCCAGAATTTTTGCGCCATCCTTTAATTGCTGATAAGCGACTGATGGTGTGATATTTGCAATAGCAGCAAGATCATCAGCTCGAACCCTGAAAGTTTGCCCTCTATCTAACGGCTGCTTGCTGTCGATAGGAGCTAGAGCCATATACATTACGCGCTTTGCAGACAAAGGTAGTTGAGCAAGAGTCTGATTCAACTCATTCCTGTGCCTGATCTTTGTTTTCTTCGTTATATTCATAGCTGCTTTGATTTTCATATTGAACTCAATAGTAAATAGTCTAACCCGCCATCCATGAGAGTCAAGAAAATAATCTCATGCTTAACGTGATTTCCTCTCATGTTTAGCCTCTTTCAGTACCTGCAAACAACATAGGCGGGCGGTTCGAAAAACCGTAAAACCACTCCTACAAGAGATCTTTCTATACAAAGAAGCAAAGATCTGAAGATCTAGCATCCAATCTGTAGATTACACGTGGTAAGCACTCATGTTTAACGTGGTAAGCACTCATGTTTGACGTACTAAGCTCTCATGTTTAACGTACTAAGCTCTCATGTTTAACGTGGTAAGCACTCATGTTTGACGTACTAAGCTCTCATGTTTTGCGTTTTTTCTTATAGAATATCAATCAGTTATAGCACCTCTAAGTCTTTAAGGTTTTAAAGAAAAGAAAAGAAAAGAAAAGTCTTTTAATGCACAGTGGCTGTGGATAACCTCACCTAAACCCGGAGGATAGATCACGCTAGCCTTCAGCCTCAGCAGAAAAAACACAAGTGCTCACTTTCTAGCCACTGAGTGTACGTGCCACCGTCAGCAACTGACTAAATTCCGCTTCCTCGCTCACTAACTCGCTACGCTCGGTCGTTCGGCTGCGGCGAGCGGTACCTGTTTTATCTATTTCTAAATTTTTAGTAAGAAAGGTGAGAAGATTTTTAACTTCATTTCGTGACCAGTAATTTATCAACTAAAACAATTGGTTAATATCATGGGCATCCTACACTTTAGGCCTTAAAGGTGAGTTGATTTTTAACTTATGTCCACAATCAGGATCTGAGCATGTGAATCTTGATCCTTTTAAGATCCATCACGGAGAGGCAACAGAAGCCACTCAGTGTCGTTATCATCGCCTTACCCTGGTATGGCAACCACAACGCGCAGAAAAACGCTTAGAACGCGATACAGGACGTTTTACGTAATCCAGAAACACGACTTCAGCAATATGCCCCGTGTGAATAGCCGTGTATACTACACGAAACATTATGATCGGAGGTCAGTCATGGCAACGAAACAACGGAACACACAAAGCGTCACCATGACGCTTGAGCGCGGCTTGCTGAACCAGGCACGTGAAGCGGGTATCAACCTTAGCGCAACTCTGGTTGCAGCCCTTGATGCTGAATTACGCCGTTATGCTGCTCAGAAGTGGCAAACAGAGAACATGGAGGCCCTGGACGCCTTAAATCGCTTTCACGATGAGAATGGTTGTTTCAGCGATGAATACAGGACGTTTTGACAATGCAATTCACCGTTTACCAGAATACCGGAAAGACAACGATTTACCCGTACCTGCTTGACGTGACGAGCGATATTATCGGACAGCTCAATCGTCGGATCGTCATCCCCTTACTCCCGCTCGAAAAGTACCCCACCGGAAAACGGCCTGAACGGATGATCCCTATCATCATGCTGACAGACGGGAATGAATACGCCGTAATGACGCATGAACTGGCAAGCATACCCGTCCGGGCGCTAGGCGCTGAGTTCTGTACTGCCGTGCAATATCGTTCTCAGGTTAAAGCCTCGATAGATTTTCTTCTGGACGGGATTTAATAACATCCTGGATGCCAGCAAAGTTTAGCGACCGGCGCAGCTGGCCAACGCTTTTTTGCTGGCATTTTTTTGTCTTCAGTAACGCCTGGATTAAATTTATGCTGGCATCATGTCGCGTAAGGGTTCATCGGGTTCCAGTAGCTTGCCTCGTAATTCGCTACAAAGCAGCTCATAACGCGCAGTTACAGCGCCCCGTGCCGTAGCTATGCTACAACTCGGCGTACCGTTCGCAAGCTCACGCGCTAACTGCGACAGGCTAAATTGGCTGAAGGTCTGTAATTTGGCTTAGCAGGGAAGGGGGGGTTACTGCCCTGGCTCATCTAGGTTAGTTCGCCAGAACTGGCGAACGCCTCCGGCGCGATTAAATCACCATGCAGAATGTAACCACAGCTCGCGCCTCTTTTAAAATCCCTCTGCATGTAAATACCATATCGTCTTTACGTTGTCTTTATATAGTAAATAATAGTTGTTATACCATCATTTGATGGTATAATGATTTTGTTGGTCAGGAATAGTTCCTTACCTCAATCCAGCAGCCCAAACGGGCGGGAGTAAATATGAATATTCAGGAAGCATTAAACGTTTTTGGGTTATCAGGTGAACTGACAGAGAAAGAAATCAAAACAGCTTACAAAAAACTGGCTCTGAAATATCATCCAGATCGCAATCCATTAGGTGCTGAACTGATGAAAGCGGTTAATACTGCGTTCGACTTTCTGATTGCTAACATTGATAAAGTCAACCAGTTCCAGAGTCCTGATGAAAACGCCAGATACAACTACGGTGAAGAACTTGAAAACGTATTGAACGTTCTTTCTGGCTTGTCTGGTGTGATTTATGAAGTTATTGGTAATTGGGTGTGGATTAGTGGAGAAACCCGCGAACATAAAGAAGCGCTTAAAGCGCTGGGATGCAAGTGGGCATCAAAGAAAAAACAGTGGTTCTATCGTCCTGATGAATATAAGGCCAGTCGGAACCGGAAAGAACATAGTATAGATGAAATCCGCGAGATGTACGGTACAGCAGGACAATACAAGGCGACGGGCTGGAAAAAAGTAGAAAACAGAACTTAACTGAAATGGGGGCGAAAGCCCCCTAACAAGAGCAAATGAATATGAAATCTTTCTTTGAAATCTATCAGCCTGTTTTTGATATCGTCTGCCGTATCTTAGGTAACAACTGGCGTGTGAATCTACTTGATGATTGCCAGTACCGTTTAAAACTCACGTCTTCGCAATTTAAAAATTATTCTGTACATATTCGAATGCAAAAGGGAAGACTTGCGATAGTGGGAAGCGTAGATAGCCGTAACTGGCGTAGCCCATGTTATTCTTGCACTGTATCCCCACAGCGTAATCCGGTCGAGATAGCTGCTGACATAGAGCGTAAAATACTGGTCAATGCGCGGAAGGATGTACAGAAGGCTGGGCAATATGAACGAGAATTACAAGCTGAAAGGGAACAGAAGCAGATTTTAAAAGGGATGTTATCACAGCTGGTACAGCTTGAGAGCAGGCACGGAACGCTGACAGGCTTTAGAACGGAAAACGGATTAGATGGACAAGTAACCGAGCATTATGATGGGTATGGTTTTCTTGTGCGGGGGTTAACCATTGATCAGCTAGTTAGATTAACCGGACTGATAAAACAGCTATAAAGGGGATAGATGATGAAGGAAATTTTTGTAGACAGAAAAAACAAGGGTAACGTTACTTACAGAGTAACGCTGTCCGATGATGCTGGAAGGGTTTATTTATTTGTTCAAAAGTTAATGAAAAAAGGCTCTAAAGAGCCAGGAAAAAAAGTGACAAAAGAGATTGTAAAAGAGTTCAGCTTTTATACCGATGAAGTTAACTTATTCAAAGATAAAATGAATGATGAAATTATGTATCTGTTCTGTATTGAAGCGATAGGAAAAAATAAAAATGATTGACAAGCCAACACCGGAACAGGTTAAAAATGCTCGTGTTAAAGCTGGCTTTACTCAACAACAGGCGGCTGATCGCTTTGGTTTCACATTATCAGCCTGGCAAGCTAAAGAAACTACGGGAAAAACTTCACGCGGATTAGCTGCCGGAACATATGAAATGCTCTTACTTTTGGCTGATGAACATCCAGAATATAAATTAACAAAACGGAATTGAATTCTTGTAGTACCATCATTTGATGGTATAATGATTTTGTTGGTTCGGAATAGTTCCTTACCTCAATCCAGCAGCCCAAACGGGCGGGAGTTAAAATGAAAACTTACATCATCGACTTTAACGCTTTAAACGTAAATAAACACGTTATCACCTGCACTGCATTTGTTCGATCAGAAACACTCCTTCTTGCTATTCATTCCTTTGAAATAAAAAATCGTGGTCGCGGTTATGTGGTTCTCTCTGCAAGAGAGCTGGATAACAATGAAATCAGCGCAATTAATTCACTTAAGAAAAATGTCGCCTTTTGGTTTGATGAATGCGGATTATCAAAAGAGAGGGTTTTACGTGAAGTTAATGCGTGGTTCAATTTTGCATTTACTACAGAGGAACAGAATAAAGCTAAAAAGGAGATTATAGAAATACTGAAAAGGTACAACTAACCATTTAAAAGAGGTGGTATCAGGTTGTTGAAGCAACCTGATACCGTGACACTAAATCCCTTGGGAGGATATTTTAATGTCAGAACGTATGCTATCAGCAATACAGGCAGTTGAAAAGGGCGCTCATCCGGTATTCCCGATCATGCCATTTTCTTCTTTTCCAGAGTTCATGGAATTGCTCAGGAAAGCATTGGTGAAAAGAAATTCTGAACACACTGATAAATAGGACAAGGAGGGTTTATGACTAAGAAGGAGTTTATACAGTTTATCAGTGAACAACAGAGTAAAGGTTCACTGCGGTTTTCTCTTGGCTTCAATGCTAAAGGGGAAATCATACTGTACTGGACTAAAGAAACTGGGTTGAGAGACTGGCGTGTATTAACAGGAAACCGGGGCAGAAGACCCACCCAGGCAAACCGAAAGCGCATGAGCAACTTCCGACGCTGGATTGTAGATGCCCGTAAGGGCATGGGAGGCGGTGAACCGGATACTGAATAGAGCACAGTTATTGATACGCCGAAGCCCTCCCGTTTTGCGGGAGGTGCTATTTTCAATACTCCCCGAAACAGCGCTCGCGCCCCCTGCAAGACCCTTCGCGAAGCGAATCAATATCCACCAATCATACCCCAACACTGATGTTTGCGGTCGAAGACAATCTGTTTCTACAGCCACTATTACCCACCGTTTTTTGCTTTTCATTCGCTACTGAAGCACAATTCAAGAGCAAAGCAAAAATAATGCGATGCAGGATAGGGCAAACGTAGCGGAATGACGTCTTCGACGCCATTCCGCTACGTTTGCCCGTTGACCTACAGTCGGTTCTTGTTGGAGGGATTATGAAAAAAGTACAGTTCAGACTTGAAGATTATCAACACGATGAATTACTTAAATGCATGAAAGTAATTTATCCTGATGAGCCAGGGTTAACAGTTGCTAAAGGCATGAAATTACTTGCCAGTGCTTTGCTGAAAAGTACAGCTAAAGATGATGAAGTTAACACTGTATTAGATAGTGATAATTTTACCAAAACCACAATGTATTTAACACTAAAACAAAGAAGTGAAATTGAGAAAAAAGCTAAACGACATGGTTGGACTTTATCAAGAGAATGCCGATATCGTATTCAAATAACACTTGATAATGAACTGGATTTTTTTGATCAGGAATTACTTGTTATGAACAGGTGTCGTAATACTATTGATAAAATTGGCCGAAACTTTCACTACATTATAGTAAACGATGGTGCAAGAGTACTTGACAAAAATGGTTTTTTTCAGGATGCAGAAAAGCTTAAATCGGAAATGTTGAGTCTCAAGAATGAGTTTGAAAACTACATTATGCTGTGTAAAGGGCGTACTGTATCTAACAAGGTTGAGGTTTAGTTATGGGTGTTTCGGTTGATAAGGATTTTCGTGTAAAACGTAAATCATCTGAAGCTGGCAGTAAATCCGCTTTTGCCCATAAGGTTAAGAATGGTGGGAAGAATTATCAACGAAATGTGCAGGAACGCGTTAACCGTAAAGGTGCCAGTAAAGAAGTCGTCGTGAAAATATCTGGTGGTGCTATCACAAGACAAGGCATAAGAAATAGCATCGATTACATGAGTCGTGAATCTGAGCTACCAGTAATGAATGAAAGTGGTCAGGTCTGGAACGGTGATGAAATCAAAGAAGCTAAAGAGCATATGATAGACCGTGCTAATGATCCTCAGCATGTGATGAATGATAAAGGTAAAGAAAACAAAAAAGTTTCACAAAACATCATTTTTTCTCCTCCGGTTTCTGCAAAGGTTAAACCAGAGGACTTGCTCGATTCTGTCAGAAAAACCATGCACCAAAAATACCCAAATAATCGATTTGTATTGAGTTATCACAACGATAAAAAAGACCACCCACATGTCCATGTTGTTTTCCGTATTCGTGATGAAGACGGGAAACGCACGGATATCAAGAAGAAAGATTTGAGGGAGATCCGCAGCGGTTTTTGCCAGGAGCTGTGTCTCAAGGGATATGATGTTAAAGCTACTCACAGGCAACAGGTGGGACTCAACCAGTCAGTTAAAGATGCGCACAGTACAGCACCTAAACGACAGAAAGGAGTGTATGAGGTTGTTGATGTAGGTTATGACCATTACCAGCATGATAAAAGCAAACCTAAACAGCATTTTTTAAAACTAAAAACAATCAATAAAGGTATCGAAAAGACATACTGGGGCGCGGATTTTGGCGATCTAACCCAACGGGAAAGCGTCAAAAAAGGTGACCTGGTTAAACTCAAAAAGCTTGGTCAGAAGGAAGTTAAGATACCTGCGCTTGATAAGAACGGCGTACAACATGGCTGGAAGACAGCCCATCGTAATGAGTGGAACCTGGAAAACCTTGGTGTTAAAGGTGTGAACAGAACCCCGTCCGCAAGTAAAGAAGTATTGCTTGGTAGTGCTACTCAAATTCAGAAGCAACAGAATCAGATGAACCAATTTACTCAATTGAAACAAGCCATGCTACAAAACCAGCAAAAGACGAAAATAGGCATCAAGTTCTGATTAATGCTTAGTTGAATGTAAGTTGTTGATTGTGATCACTTTATTAACTCAATGTTAACTCGTCTCTATAAAAACAACTAATCTTCATAATTTTAGTTAAGTTAACTGGAAAACGATCCTGACATGATCGATTGATCTAGTTAAATTTTATTCTACAATATTAAATGCTGCATTATCACTAGTTTTGCAGCATAAACAAATTGCGTATGAAGTTATCTTGATCTAAATATCTGCATAAAGATTTGAAAGCAGCATAACTAGCTGATAAAGTTTCTCACAGGTTGAAATGTGTTCTTTTCTTTTTCTTATATGCTCCGGGGTTATCCGAGTCGAGAGAGCGCCTGAAAGGAAAAAATAATGAAATGGTATGTACTGCAATTTACTGCTACAAGATTCACTGCGGTTTTTTCCCATCTTGAACGCCTGAACTTTTCCTACTACTGCCCTATGGTAACTGAAAGATACCGCCGCCCGGATAAAGAAATTTCTTACCGAGAAAGACTTATCCCACTTTTTCATGGTTATCTTTTTATCAATGCTGATTTTGATAAAATTCACTCTTCAGCAATCACTGCTATCCCTTACGTTCAACGATTTATCGCCTTTGGCGGTGAGCCTTTGCCTGTGCCGGAAGAGGAAATTTATAACGTACAAAAAGGAGAAAGGAATCAACTTATCCTTAGTGACTCCCCCCGTTTGGTGGAAATAATGCTGATGGATGATCCACGGAAGAGAAGTATTGCCATGCTTAATTACATCACAGAGAAAAGCTTAACCCACAAAATGAAACGGAAAAAAAATGACTGTTACCAGAAAAAAGCCTGTAAGCAAGCGCAAGCCTCAACGTAATACACTCTATCTTCCTTCTGTTGTACGTGATGAAGTTGAGCGAATCTCTGTTGAGATTAGTTATCGCAGAGGGAGGCGTATTTCTGA
>NZ_CP099710.1:0-38106 GCF_027474885.1 Serratia myotis
GTGGGTAACCAGACTAAATCTTCCCAAGAAAACCCCGATAAACGTCACCGTGGCGAACATTCTACAGCCTGTAAATGTCCGTTACCGCTCTACGTGCGTCCGGCGCATTATAAGCCCCTCAGTAAACAGCATGGTCGAGCCTTACGTAACCTTATGAGCCAGGACAAAACCTCTGGTGCCTGGGTTATTCGTCGTCGTGTTTCTGCCGATCCAATCTTCACTTTTTTGCGACCTGTCGCGGACAGAAAAAGAGCTTTCCGTGAAGTACGCCGGCGTTTGCTCGATGCGTTGTTTGTGCTTTTCGTCAACAAAGCCGATCTTGCTACTGATATTGTCACTATCAACATCACTAAGCTGGCTGAAGAACTCAGTCCACGGAATGAAGATGGCCAGATCATCCCTGAAACTGCCGTGACGGTATCTAGGGTGTCGCGTCTGATAGACGAACTGGCGAGGTTTGGCATAGTCCTTGCGCCTGAAACTGAGTGGGATTATGTGAACGGGTGCCGTTTTCCTAAGCATATAATCATTACAGAAGAAGGCTGGCGTCTTACCGGTGTGGATATGGACAAGCTACGAGCAGAGCAAGAAGAACGCCTACGCGCTATTGAGGACGGCATTCTACAACCCGGCGAGGCTATGACAGTAAAAGAAGCCCGTAAGCGCTGGTATGAACGTTGCCGCCATCAGACGATACTCAGCCGCCGTACACGCGCTATTGAGGGCAAACAACGGCGTAAGCTGGCCGAATTACCGTTCGATGAGCGAAAGCGTCAGGTGGCCGAGCGTATTTTCCGTGATATGAAGGGTGATATACACCATCTAACCCCTCAGCAGTTTGAAAAAATGGTCTGGACTCAGCTTTACCAGCTTGAACTGGTAAATATGGAGCAGCCAGGCACAGCCCCGCCTCACTAACCCGCCCTCTTTTTACTAATCCGATTCCCTGCGGAGGATGTTCGTTGTCCATCTGCTAAAACAGCTCGTTTTTTAGTCACCATTATCACGATAACCTCACCGATATTTGGTCAAAACCCCAATCAACACCGGCGTTATATCTTTTATGCACACTTACCTGCAAATAGGTAAATGGGACTATCTGCAATCAACCAATAGTTAGCTGCAAAACAATCAGGTCTTCGACCTACTTAACTTCATTAAAGATCTACTTATTCGCTGGATAAGTTCTGTGGATAACGGGGAAAACCGATAATGACCGCCCTTGCAGCGGCCAGACGGCCGCGCCGGTTCGGCATGGTCGCTATGCTCCCCAAAAGACTTTAAGTAGCACCTCCGGCCTTAGCCGGAGGCATGGAGTCAACGAGACGCAATGCAGCGAAAAGGCGCTTTTCGCCCTTACCTACTTCATCGCTAAAAGTAAGCTAAAAAACCAGTCTGGCAGAAAGGGGGCGAAATCCGTTTGGGTGTATTCGTTGACACCAGGAGCAAGTATTCCTATCATTGTGTTGATAGTTAACACAGGGGGCGTTATGGCCAGAACAACAAGCGTTACGATTGGCGAACAACTCGATTCGTTTATCAGTCGATTAATAGACAGTGGCCGTTACGGCTCTGCGAGTGAAGTTATGCGCTCTGCTCTTCGATTGCTGGAGCAACAGGAAACAAATGATGAAGTTGTTCGCCAGGCTGTCATTGCCGGGCTGGAAAGTGGTGAAAGCTCGCTATCACTGCGGGATATTGCAGCACAAAGAAAGCTGAGACATCGTGTATAAACTCACTGAACGGGCAGCAGACGACTTCGCCGGGATTTATGACTATACGCTCTTGAAATTTGGTGAAGCTCAGGCAGACCATTATACCGACGCACTTGAGGCATTTTTCGAGACACTGGCCGGAATGCCAGATATGGGACGTGATTACCATGCCGTTCCTGGTGTGATGCGCATTGAATTTCAGCGACATGCCATTTTTTATACGGTTCGTGATACGGATATTTTGATTGCGCGTATTTTGCACCAACAGATGAACCATAAACGCCATTTAGGGGTCGTCTCAGAAAACGGAAAATAAAGCACGCTAAGCCGGTTGCAGCGGCCGTAGCGGCCTGAACTTGCCCGCGCCGATCTTGGCGCTGCTGCGCCAGAGGTAATCGCCGGTCAGGTTGATGTGCTCCCAGCCGAGCGGCGACAGGTACTGCAACAGGCCGTCATCGACGGCTTGACCGTGGCCACGCAAGGCGTTCGCGGCCCGCTCCAGATAGACCGTGTTCCATAGCACGATGGCCGCCGTCACCAGGTTGAGGCCGCTGGCCCGGTAGCGCTGCTGCTCGAAGCTGCGGTCGCGGATTTCCCCCAGGCGGTTGAAGAACACGGCGCGGGCCAGCGCGTTGCGCGCCTCGCCTTTGTTCAGCCCGGCATGCACGCGGCGGCGCAGCTCGACGCTTTGCAGCCAGTCCAGGATGAACAGTGTGCGCTCGATGCGTCCCAGCTCACGCAGGGCGACGGCCAGGCCGTTCTGGCGCGGGTAGCTGCCAAGCTTCCTGAGCATCAGCGAGGCCGTCGCCGTGCCCTGCTTGATCGAGGTGGCCATCCGCAGGATTTCATCCCAATGGGCGCGGACGTGCTTGATGTTGAGCGTGCCGCCGATCATCGGTTTCAACGCCTCGTAGGTGGCATCGCCCTTCGGGATGTAGAGCTTGGTGTCGCCCAGGTCACGAATGCGCGGGGCGAAGCGGAAGCCCAGCAGGTGCATCAACGCGAAGACGTGGTCCGTGAACCCTGCCGTGTCGGTGTAGTGCTCCTCGATCCGCAGGTCGGATTCGTGATACAGCAGGCCGTCGAGCACGTAGGTCGAGTCGCGCACGCCGACGTTCACGACCTTGGTGTGGAACGGCGCGTACTGGTCGGAGATATGGGTGTAGAACGTCCGCCCTGGGCTGCTGCCGTATTTCGGATTGATGTGGCCGGTGCTCTCGGCCTTGCTGCCGGTGCGGAAGTTCTGGCCGTCCGACGATGACGTGGTGCCGTCGCCCCAATGCTCGGCGAAGGGATGTCGGAACTGCGCGTTGACCAGCTCGGCCAGTGCCGCCCCGTAGGTTTCGTCGCGGATGTGCCAGGCTTGCAGCCAGGCCAGCTTGGCGTAGGTCGTGCCGGGGCACGATTCCGCCATCTTGGTCAGGCCCAGGTTGATCGCGTCGGCGAGGATCGTGGTCAGCAACAGGTTTTTGTCCTTGGCCAGGTCGCCTGACTTCAGGTGGGCGAAGTGCCGGGTGAAGCCCGTCCATTCGTCTACCTCCAGCAGCAATTCGGTGATCTTGACGTGCGGTAGGATCATCGCCGTCTGGTCGATCAGGGCCTGTGCGGTATCGGGCACCGCCGCATCGAGCGGCGTGATCTTCAGGCCCGACTCCGTGATGATGGCGTCCGGCAGCTCGTTGGCCAGCGCCATGCGGTTGACGGTGGCGAGCTGCGTTTCCAGCAGCGTCAGCCGGTCATGCAGGTACTGGTCGCAATCGGTGGCCACGGCCAGCGGCAATTCGCTGGCCTGCTTGAGGCTGGCGAATTTCGCGGGCGGCACCAGGTAGTTGTAGCGGCTCGCGTTTGAAAACGGGCGTGCTCGCATTCGACGCCGCTTTCGGCTCGAATTAACTGCAACTGACGGCGCGCTGATGCTCACGCTATCTGCAAACGAGCTTGCAATCGACGGCGGCGGCTCGCATTTCATGGCGGCGTGCTCGAATTAATTGCAAGTGAAATGCCGGGTTCCAAGCTATCCAAAATCAATAGATGCAGTGCCGGCTGCCCGCTAACGCCTCTGAGCGGTCAGACGGGGATTGACCTACGCCGCCTCTCGCACGAGACGGATATCGACTTCTCTGTCAACGTACTTCCATTCCTCTGTTGCACGCAGTTCGGAAAGCAATGCGTTGAACTCAGCCTCATGGGTTGGTGCGAACTCGAACCAATTGAGAAAATCGAACGGTTCATTTTCAGAGAGGTCGCGGCAGTGGTGGAGCTTGCGCGCTACTGCAGGCAAGTAGTTGAGCCCGATTTGGATGTGCTTTGACTTTTCGAAAACGCTCCGGCGCTCGTCTTGCGTGAATTCCCACCAAGCTGCGTTTTTTCGGATCGGTATCAACGCAGCGCAAGTTGCTTCTGGGCGCGCTAGCCCTTGCTGCTTCACCACAATTTCGTTCTTCTCTTCGCGCATGGCATACCGTTCATTGCTTGTTATTCCGCGAAGTACCCAGGGTGCATTGGTTTCGGGCTGCAACTCTGAGGCAGATATTACGTTGAGCCTTTTGGCTTCAGGCAGTGACTTGCCAACTATGGTTTCGGTTCCAACGATCCGCCAAAGACCGCTGTCTCCGCCGACGAATGCAAATAATCGTGTATCCATTTCAACCCCTTCATGTGAGTGTGTTAACTTTTTTACAGCTTCAAAAAACCTATCTGCCCATCCCATGCTTGTGCATCATCGCCTCGCCTCGCTTAGCGTAGTATTGCATTATGCTTACCAGCCCCCCGGTTAAATTGCAAATATAGCATCGAATTGGTCTGTGATACGACCGCCAGAAAATAGCCGTTTGTCGCCATTTCAAAAATTAATTGTACCGTATCGGTACGCCCTAACTAGGCGTCAGGCCGGAACCTTGGGCCGCGTCAGGATAGGGCCGATTCCAGCATTTTCTGACGCCTCGCCGGCAACCTCTAGGGCCTCAACCTGACAGGCCGTACGCTTAACGTACGATTTTTTCCGTTTTCTCTATCGTCCCCATCAAGGCTCTGGCCAGCACGATGCCCTTGTCGGTTTGCATGGCCAGCTCGGTCAGCAACTGGACAGCCTGCCGGTAGTGGCCAATCGTGAACGGCTGGAAGCCGAACACCGTTTGCAGCTCGACCAGGTGCTCGCGTCGGGTCTGCTCACGCTGCCCGTACTCGTCCCAGCTTTCGATGCCGACCTTGAGCTGGTTGGCGACCAGTCTCAGCAATGGCGGGAACGGTGGCTCATCAGCGCCAAGGATGACGCCGGGAAAGCGCAGGTAGCAGAGCTGCACCGCGAAGCCCAGCCGATTGGCCGGGCCGCGCCGCTGCCGGATGATGGAGAGGTCGCTTTCGCTGAACGTGTAGTGACGGATCAACTCATCCTTGGTGTCCGGCAACGCCAGCAGGCTTTCGCGCTCGGCGGCGGAGAGGATCGAACGGCGGGGCATGCGGTTTCCTTCTTCTTGAAAACGTAGGTTTGTGACAAGCCCGCCAAGGCAACCGGCGCGGCACGGGAATCAAGGCATTGCGATTCTCGAAAATAGTTCTTGAAATTCTATTCTTGATTGCATATCATCTCAACGAGTTTCGATAAGAAAGGATGCGCATGCGACCGTCTGTTGTGCTTGACATGAAGCGAAGCGCAGTGCGTGAAGCGGTAGGCCGCTTTCGCGCCGCGAACCCGCGCGTCTTCGGCTCGGTGCTGCATGGCACCGACCGGGATGGCAGCGACCTCGACCTGTTGGTCGATGCGCTGCCCGGTGCCACGTTGTTGGACTTGGGCGATTTGGAAGAAGAACTGAAATCGCTGCTCGGCGTTGACGTCGATCTGCTGACTCCCGGCGACCTGCCGCCGAAGTTCCGGGCCAAGGTGCTCGCGGAGGCGCAACCGATATGAGCGAGAACCGCCTGCCCGATTACCTCGACCACATTCAGCAGGCCGCAACCGATGCGCGCAGCTTCGTGGAAGGGATGGCCAAGGACGACTTCTTGGCCGACAAGCGCACCCAGCAGGCCGTCATCATGAGCCTGATCGTCATCGGCGAGGCGGCCACAAAGGTGATGGATGGCTACGTCGAGTTCACCCAGGCGCATGCCGACGTGCCGTGGCGCAGCATGCGCAATATGCGTAATCGCATGGCTCACGGCTATTTCGACATCAACCTCGATGTGGTGTGGGAGACGGTACAGGAATGGCTGCCGGCGTTGCTCCAGCAATTGCCCGCCGTGCGTCAGGATGCCGACGATGAAGACCGTAACGACAACTGTGAAAGAGGAATCTCCGATGACTGTTGAATCGAGAATATTTTCTGTAGCCGAGTATGTTCAGCCGTCCGAAGGCGAGCCTATTCGTTCCGTTGTGCTTGAAACCCGAGACTCAATTATCGTGGTTTGGCATGTCCATCCCGGGCAGGAAATTGCGGCTCACATTCATCCTCACGGCCAAGACACGTGGACTGTTTTGTCGGGAATGGCTGATTACTTTCAGGGCAATGGGATTGTTCGTGCCCTCAGGGAAGGTGAGATAGCCGTGGCAAGACCGGGCCAAGTGCACGGGGCGCGAAATACAGGTACCGAGCCATTTGTGTTAGTCTCGGTTGTGGCATCAGCCAATGCCGGTTTCGTATTGGCTGAGCGATAGAGCCCAATCTCTGGAGTTGGTCCAATGAGCGGTCGGGGAGATAGGTAACAGACATGCAGCGGACACGGCTGCTAAACCAGGTCGCAAACCTCCTTGCGTCGCAGCGTGCCGCAAGCGACGCGATCAATCGAATGGGGTCGGCATGAGACTGAACACCATCCAGTTCCCGACCGCGTAGCCGCCTGTCCTGCCGATCAGGTCTTGACCATCGACGCCTGGGATCAGTCCTGAATGTTCTTGGAGACCACTACGTTATGAGCCGCAGCCGCCGCAAAACACCCATCGTCGGGCACACGACCTGCGGCAGCGAGCGCGAGGACAAGAAGCTCTGGCATCAGCGCTGGCGCACCCGTGAGCGCACGGCGCTGACCAGCGCGTCGCCCGAAGCCCTGAGCGCCCATCTGCCCCTGCTGGAAAACCAGGCCAGCAGCGTCTGGTCGATGGGCAAGGATGGCCGCTCCTACTGGCCCGTCAAGCGCCAGGCCGCCACGGCGGATCGCATCGCCAATCACAAGGGACGCAACCCGCAAGAACGCGCCTCCCTGAAAAAGCGCCTGCTGCGCAAGTGGATGAGCAAATGAAGCTCTCCTTCCATCAGCACATTGCGCTGTTCTGGATGATCGGTGCTCCGGGCGTCTTCGCGCCCGTGATCGAGAACGCCAAGCGGCCCGATGCCGGCGCCGTCATGGCGTGGGGTGTCGCGATCGTGGCGGTGATGATCCTCTTCACCCCTTTGCTGCTGCGCTGTCCACCATTCCGGCGCTGGTATGGCCGGACGGATGCGCTGTCGGAGCGGCAGCGCCAGGCGCTTGCCGAGCGCGGCCTGCGCCGCTACTACCAGACCGCTTTCGATGACGGCTACGTGCCCCGCGTGATGCCCTACGTGTGGCGCATCATCTGGACGGTCGGCGGGTTGATGGCTGTGACCGCCGTACTGCCTACCAACACCGGACGGCCAGCCTTCGATGCCTTGGTGGTCTTCTCGACCTGGTATCCGATAGGCGTGATGCTGCTGGTTTTCGCGTCGAGGCCCCTTGGCCGGTTGATTCGCCAAAGAGCACAGGAGCGGCGGAAATGAGCACGTCAACCATCGAGGCGCTGGCCAGCGCCTGGGCAAGGATTGCCGAGGAAGCGGAATTCCCCGCTGACTACGAGGGGACTGCCACACCACAAGCGCATCGGGCTAGCGAAGCTATTCAGGAGCAGATTCGGGAGCGCATCGTCGCCACCAACGACATGCGGCTGTTCAGCCTGCTGCACCTGCTGGGTCAGGCGTCGCTGCGCATGGAGCAAGCGCTGTGGCCGGAGGATTACGAGCGGATGACGCGCGAGGTTGAGGAAGCCCTGCGGCAAGCCACCGACGCCAACGCCAGATCGTACACCCACGAAGAAGTGATGCAGGCGATGCAGGAACGCATCGACCGGGCGCGAGACAAGCCATGTTGATTGGCTATGCGCGCGTCTCGACGCAGGATCAGAACCTGGAGCTGCAACGCGAAGCCTTGAGCAAGGCCGGATGTAAAAAGGTCTTCGAGGACAAGGTGAGTGGCACGCGGGCAGACCGGCCTGGCTTGGCCAAGACGCTCGAAATGCTGCGCGAAGGCGATACTTTGGTCGTCTGGAAGCTCGACCGGCTGGGCCGGTCGGTCAAGCAACTGGTCGATCTGGTCGGCGATCTGCACAAGCACGGTGTCCAGTTCAGGAGCCTCACCGACTCCATCGACACCGGCACACCATCCGGGCGGTTCTTCTTCCACGTCATGGCGAGCCTTGCCGAAATGGAGCGCGAGCTGACCGTCGAGCGCACCCGCGCCGGGCTGGAAGTCGCCAAGCAGCTCGGCCGCAAAGGCGGCCGCAAGCCGAAGATGACCGACAGCAAGATCGAGTCGGCCAAGAAGCTGCTGGCCAGCGGGGTGCCGCCCAAGGACGTGGCCAAGAACCTCGGCGTGTCCATTCCGACGCTGTACCGCTGGGTGCCAGCCTCCACGCACGCTTAGCGTGCTTTATTTTCCGTTTTCTGAGACGACCCCATTTACTGTAAATCTAAACACGCTGCCGCGCTTTGCTTGGCCAACCCCGATCTGGCACATAAAAAATTTATGCACCAGATCGGGGTTCCGCGCCCATTGCCCCATAAGTTCCACCTTCTCAGTGAAATTATATATATATCAAAACTATATAATGAGATTCCGATACTCATTGCTGAAGCATCATTAAAAAATGTTGTTTATTTCACAATCTCCCCCAGTGTGAGCGAAGCTGCAAAATGCGACATCTGGCAGACCTAAACCTAGATGAAACTGCCTAACTAAAACAGGGTTTTCGTCACGTTGTCCAGGATACTCAAAGGAAATCCCAAGGATTTCCTAAAGAAATACTTTAAATCCCTTTAGGATGCATATAGTATACCGTTAAGGTTTACTTACAGGAGGAAGGAAATGCCAATATATGCAATATCTCATCATAAGGGTGGTGCCGGTAAAACTACATCTACAGTACATATCGTTGGTGAGCTAAAACCTGATATCACAATTGACCTAGATATCCATGAAGGGGTCAGCGTCATCAACCAGCTAAGACCCGATGACAAGAAATGGAATGTCCTGGCTATCAACAATAAAGAAAAGTTGATATCCGTCCTTCGGGAACTGGATGACCAAGGTAAAACGGTGGTCATCGACTGCGGCGGTTTCGATGCTGATATTAATCGTGTCGCGGTGGCAGTAGCAGACGTGGTGATCGTCCCGGCTAATGATACGGTCACGGAACAAATTGGTCTGGCGAAGTTCGACAAGGTGCTGGCAGAAATCAGCAAGCAAATGAATGTGGAGCTGAACGCAAAAATCATGTTCTGCAAAACAGAGCCAAACCAGAAACATTTCCCGGACATGGAAGATACCCTGAAAAAGGTGAAACACATGTCGTTGCTGAATAGTCGCCTTTCATATCGCCGTGGACGGTATGGGTTTACTCAATCTTTACGGCAGGGGATGGGGATAACTGAAATCAAGCATGGTCGCGCTTCGGCAGCCGGGAAAGAAGTTGTCGCGCTCGTCAAAGAATTACGGGAACTAGTCGAAAACGGTAAATGATGTACAATAGAAACCCAAAGGAAATCCAATGTAAACCCAATAGGTTTCCTTTATAACTACATAACATATCTGTGAGATCCCCATGAAAAATAAAAAATCCCTTTTTGATGTAGCATCCACTGTCGGCAATGACGCACTTTTGCAGGTAGCGGAGCAGCAACCAGAAGCAACTACTCGCGCCGTTCGCACCAAAACATTAAAAGCTATCCCTGAAACGTTTTTTGCTGCACACAAGAAGCTAAGAGATACAAACAAAACTAACCTGGATTTTTCTAATTACATCATGGAAGCGCTACGCGAAAAGCTGGAACGAGACGGGGCGATCTAATCAATCACAGCATCCAAAAGGAACACTTAGGAGTTATATAAGATACCTTATGGATCTCTAATGGATTCCCATAGGAACTATGTCAGGAATCTATTATGATGCTCGTCGTTTAGATACAGTCCTGTAACGAGAAGCTCTGAAAGCATCCCACATACTGGCAGGGCACAACCTCAGGTAATAGAGAATGAAATTTACACCGCTAGATCTGAAAAATTTTAACCAGCTTTTTGAAGACAAAATAAATGCAGGGTACGTATTAGATTTCTCCAACAAAACAATGCGTGAGTTTTTCGAATCTGAGCTTTCTATCGATATAGACAATGACATCTACCGAAAGGATGGTGACTCCAAACTTAAGAGATTGTGCAGCCTGATAAAACAAGCAGACAGGGAAACCGTTCTGAGAGTTGTCACCCGACTATGGGAATACCGGAAATCCATTCCTGACGGGATTATCACCGCACAGGATGATGCTGTCTATGGCAGTTTTGTTGCCAAAATTCAGGGGGCAGACAGTCAGACGGCATCAGGTATTGCACCTGCATTAATCGTCCCCACAGGCATCGATAATGATTATTTCCTCAAAGGTCTGGAAGCCCTCCATAACCAACAACCTCACCAACGCGGACATAGCTTTGAGTTATGGCTTAACGAACTGTTTGCCGCGTTCTATTTATCCCCTAAAGGCGCATTCCGGTTGAAGGGCGAACAGATAGACGGCAGTTTTCTACTCAATAACGATACCTATCTGGTCGAAGCAAAATGGCATAGCGCGAAAACAGGAAATGCCGATCTCCATGCATTTCATGGAAAACTGGATCAGAAAATCTCATGGGCTCGTGGTGTATTCATCAGTTGGGCAGGGTTTACCCGCAGCGGCTTAGATGCCTGGGGAAGGGGAAAGAAAGTTATCTGTGTCAGCGGTTATGATCTTGTTCTTATGCTAAAAAACAACATCAGTTTCAGAATGTTGATGGAAGAAAAAATACGACGAGCAGCCGAAACGGGCAACTTATACGTCAAGATTGACGAAATTTACCCGAATATCAACAAATAATAACGGTCATTAATCAGATGAGCTAATGATGAAAGTTAATATGGCCCAGTGGGAGCGAAGCTGCGATTTGACGACATTTGGCCACCATCACTGAAATTTATCAGGTGTGATTATAAAATCGCCAAATAAGGCACCTCATTTTTTTGGTTAGACCTTTCGGGGTGTTGGTTCTAACTGCTACTAGTGACTTATTGCCAGCCTCCATCATATTCCTTCCAGCCTTGATTAGTCGCATCATTGGTTAGCGTCATGTCATCGACCACGCAGTTACGTATCTCAGCAGTGCGGTAAATCTCGTCAAAAAGTTCGTCAATCTGCTCTTTCAAATCGGCCTCATCGCTATACGTAAAAATCAGGCTGTACTCATTGTTGTCCAACACCTTTCCGTCATAGTCAGACTCAACCAGCCAGGCAATATCTTCTCTGACCTTTTTCTTCCCTCGGGTAAATTTGCTGCCGTTCTGCACCGGCACCCACAGTGTGGTTGTCACGGAGAATGCGGTAGCACTCTCCGATTGCCCGGAAAGAGTAACTGGGGGACACTGTTTAATCGCCCGGCTAATGGTGCCACGACTGCAATTGATGGTCTTCTGAACCTGGCTCCAGGAGCTGCCGCTGGCCAGCAGCCGGTTAATGGCATCATAGCGATGTTGGTTAACCTTTCTTCCCTGGTATTTGCCCTCAGCTTTTGCTTTGGCGATCCCCTGTTTCTGGCGTTCCCGCCGCTGCTCATAGTCGCGTCTGGCCACTGCGGCCAGCATATCGAGCAGCATGTCATTGATGGCCGAAAACATCCGGTTATCAAAATCGGTCAGCCCTGGAGATAAATGTAGCCAGGTAGTGGGAACATTAACGGCCACGACTCTTATATCTTTTCTGGCAATCATTTTCTTGAGCGTGATCCAGTCATTCCCAGCCAGACGTGAAAGGCGGTCAACATCTTCAATGAGTAAGATGTCACGCTGCCGACAGTCTTTTAGCAGCCGGAAAAGCTCAGGACGCTCCAGCCGTGAACCTGACTCATTTTCAATATAATAGTTACAGATGGCCAGCCCGCGCTCAGTGGCGAAAGTGTCGATAGAGCTACGTGCTCGTGATGCATCCTGTTCGGATGTGGAGGCTCGAAGATAGGCGCGAACAAAGCAGGTCGGTACTGTTTGGGTCATTTTTGAGAACCGGTTCTGTTTAAGTGTGTCGTGTGTGTTTAAACAGTACCAGCTTGCAGCGGTACGAGGAAGGTATACTTATACAGAACCAATCATTTATATGTATAAGCAGGATGGAAAAGGATACCATCCTGCATTTCACATATCGCTAAATGTCGAGTTTTGGCAGATTGTTGACGATTTTCTGAGTTTCAAGACTGACCGTGATAACTCGCAGGAACAACTCTAACGGGTATCGAGGGTTATCCATTGTTTCAATTGCCCAGTCATTGGCATCATTCACAATCCCGCTGTCCTTATGGGTAGAAACACCTTGCCGCTCCATAACCCACTCAAGAGCAGATTTACCATTCACAATATAATCATAAGCCTCAACAGGAATGTTTTTTATGCGTATCTTGTTGTTATAGATTACAGTGTCTTTCTCACCTTTTTTGGCGAACTTCATCTTTTCAACATAAAAATCTTCTTTACCTAACTGAGTATAATTGAGAGAACCGGTATCAATGGTCGCTTTGTATGGCTCAACTGTTTCGTAGTTTAAATGCCAATAGGCCAACTCTCGACCAGCCTTAGAAAAAGACCAAAAATCGGCTAGTTTTTTCACACATGGAATTCGAGGTAATTCTTTACCTAGATTGTCAATATATTTATCACGATAATCTTTAGAATTAAAAATACCGTACACATAGTAAAAAATGTCTTCTTTAACTATAGATTCATTTTGATAGAAGTATTGGAACGAATTTAACCCTGAATCACTAATTGCATCCTTGCGATTGTATTTACTCTCTATAGAGCTAGATGAATGATGAATATCTAGTGAGCTATCTTTACTGATTTTCTCATATAAATATAAAGGGAAGCATTGTGCGCCTGCGTCCATTAAGTTTAAATCAATGATAGTGTTAGATATGAGGGTGGAAAACCCTTTTTTCCCTCCGATGCCAGTAACTGCAATAATGATATTATGAATATTTGATTCAGGAAATATATTAGGCATTTGATACTGCCTCTCATTTAAATCCTTATCAAAATAAAGCCATTGCTTTATGAAGGGACGATACAGCCCATTAACCAATTTAGTTTCGCTAAATAATATGTTAACGTTTTTTTTCATTTTATCAGCCAATCCGTCCGACCAACTTATTTCACTTTTATTATAAATAATCGGGTCCTTACCATTAAAAAAAACTTCTCTTTGCGAATTATAAAAGCTCACCAATGATAACAAGTTGACTTTAATTTTATTATAGGAGGAATTATAACACCAAGCATCACGACTTGTTGCAACACCTCTTGAGTAGTTATCAAACAAAGTTTGAACTGATTTATTTTTTTTATTACCAATTTCAATGAAGTCATAAAAACTATCATCACGCTGATTCAGCCAGTCGTTATAAGCATCCGGTATTATTGACTGCCAGCCATGTACTTTTTCAATACCATTGATACTTACGAAGTCAGAAATCTTCTCCAGTTTTTCCTCACGAGTCAGATAATCGCCAATATCATGGAAATAAATCTGGCCATACTTTTCAGCCGCCGGGTTTTTCACCAGAATAGCAATCACAATCGGTGCGCGACTTCCACTGCCAAAAATTTTACCGCCTTCTTGTCGTGATTTTTCTCCAGAGGTTCTCTGATTCCCCCTTAAATGGAAAAAATACAGACTACTGAACTCATCTGCTAGACACTTACGCATCCCGTCGGCAGAATTAGAGTCAACATACCCGCCGTTGGTCACAAAGCCGAGTACACCCTGCTCACCGATACGGTCACTCGCCCAGCGAATCGAACGAATATAAGAGTCATAGAGTGCATTTTTATTTGTCGCCGTCGTATAAGCGGCATACGTTTCCGATATGCGCTTATCTAGTAGAGGGTATTTCACATTCTGATTATTGTCGTTTGCCGACTCCTGACCGGACGAATAAGGCGGGTTCCCGATAATCACCCGTATATCTAATGCCTTCTGCCGTTTACGGCGCTTGCTATTATCAACCAGTACCTCACTGACCAGATCATCCTTTTCATACATTTCAAAGGTGTCGGTCAGGCAGATACCTTCAAACGGGGTGTAATCCGCTTCTTCTGTAATGCCGTGATATACCGCCTCAATATTAATTGCCGCAATGTAATAGGCTAACAGGACAATTTCGTTGGCATGAATTTCATTTTTAAACTTATAAGCCAGTTTATCTGACGGGATCAGACCACTTTGCAGCAGGCGGGTGATGAACGTACCGGTTCCGGTGAACGGGTCAAGGATATGGACACCCTTATCTGCCAATGTTTGTCCGAACTCTTGTTTCAGTACGTCATTCACACTGTGAATAATAAAATCGACCACTTCGACAGGGGTGTAAACAATCCCCAGACGTTCCGTCATTTTCGGGAATGCGTTTCTGAAAAACTTATCGTACAACTGCACGATAATCTGTTGCTTTCCTTCTGCGGTCGTGATGCCGTCAGCCCGCATTTTGACAGAGTCATAGAAGCTGTTCAGCGTACTGGCTTCTTTTTCGAGATGATGCTCCTGCAACGTATTCAGGACGTTCTGCATCGCCATACTCATCGGGTTATGGTCGGTGAAATTGTAGTCCGCAAACAGGGCATCAAAGACAGGTTTGGTTATCAGGTGCTGTGCCAGCATTTCAATGATTTCATCGTCTGAAACGCTGTTATTCAGGTCATCACGCAGCTCATCCGCAAAGGCTCTGAATGCCGTAATTTCAGCCGTATTGGCAGGGTTTTCCAGAATGCCGTGAATACGGTCGATATGGGTTCGGGCAATTTTGGCAATATCATTCGCCCAGTCCTCCCAGTGATGCCGGTTACCGCATTTTTTAACGATTTTCGCGTACAGGGCACGCTCAATCTCGCCGACAGAAAACTCAATATCAAATTGCTCAGGAGTGGAACTCACTGTTGAACCAATGCCACTGCTTTTACGTGCCTTTCCTGCCAGTTCAGATTTTTTCGTCTGCCGCTTGGTTTTCTTTACCACTTTATCGGCAACCGCGATCACTTCCATTCTGCCGGTGTCTTTACCGTTGAACTCTAGCTTGTTAATCATGGCATCAAAACGGTCATCATGCGCCCTGAGTGCATTCAGTACCTGCCAGACAACGCGGTATGCCTGATTATTGTTTAAGGCATTTTCCGGCTCTTCACCGGCAGGGATAACAACAGGAAGAATGACGTAACCCAGCTCTTTACCTTCAGCTCGACGCATGACGCGCCCGACAGACTGCACCACATCTACCTGAGAACTTCTCGGCGTTAAAAACAACACCGCATCCAATGAAGGCACATCCACACCTTCCGACAGGCAACGCACGTTGGACAATATCCGGCAGACATTGTCCTCTGCTTCCGCTTTCAGCCATTCGATATGGTTTTTTTTCTGCGTGGCATTCATGCTGCCGTCAACGTGCTGTACCTGACACTGTAGCTTTAACGACGGGTCAATTTCCTGATCTGGTGCGGTTTCTTTGAGATACTCGATCTCGGATGCCTGATAGGCTTCAACTACTGCCCCAAACATTTCAGTAATGAGTTTTGAACTGACCTTATGCGTTTTACCGCGAAAATCTTTTTCAATCACCTGACAGAAGGCAACTGCCCGCTTCATCGCATCAGGTTGAACACCATCAGAGGCAGCCAGCCCTTGTTTTGCCAGAGCTTTCCAACAACCCACTATTTTTGCCGCATCATCCACTTTGAGCTGATTGTTTTCATCCTTCAGTAATGACTGAATGCGACGGCTGACATGCTTTTCCTCCACGGCCAGGACGATAACTTTGTAATCGCACAAAATCCCTAACTGAACCGCTTTTGAGAAGGTAATGACATACAAATCGTCACCATAAAGCTTTTCATTATTCATCGAATACACATTGGAAACACCCTCAGTATTTTCAGCTTCATCACTGTAAATACGAGGTGTTGCGGTCATGTATAACCGTTTTTTACCGGCAATATAGGCATTGTCGTGAATACGGACAAAGGCAGAATCATCATCACCGTCAAAGGTCGCGCCCGTTGTGCGGTGAGCCTCATCACAAATGATGAAATCAAATTCAGGGAAGCCCAGTTTTTGCGCCTGATGGATAACCTCAACAGAGTGATAGGTTGAGAAAACCACATTCATGTAAGGCGGTTTTTCGCTACCGAAAATATCCGGCTGATTAAAAGCTTTTACGAGGCTGTTCGCATTCGTGGTCGCCGGATATTTCAGGTCACTTATCCCGACGACAACATTGTCATCATGGTTTTTCTTACCAACATCACTGTCAGAACAGACAGCAAAACAGCGCAGGTCAATGAGCGTATCCTGTGTCCATTCATCCAGTGTCTGACTAAGCAATGCGAGACTCGGCACAAGGAACAGGACGGTTTTACCCCGTCCGGCGACGGCTTCAGCGATACGCAGCGAAGTGAACGTCTTCCCTGTACCACATGCCATGATGAGTTTTCCTCGATCGGCGGTTGAAAGCCCTCTTTTAACGGCTTCCAGCGCGGGTGTCTGATGAGGACGGAGCTGTTTTTTCGCTTTCATCACCGGTTTGTATGCCGGATCAAAATCAAATTGTGACCAGTCCAGTGCGCTTTGTTCAAGGTCAGTCAGGCTTAATGCGGTAACAGGAACAGCCTTATCCCGCAGCATATCTTTGGCTTCTTCTGTCCAGTTGTCCGTAGAGGCAACGATATACCGGAGCATAAAATACGTTTTGTCAGAGGCAGCAAGAAAGCTATCAATGTCCTTTTTGGCGATTTTGGTCTGATTGTAGTTTTTACACTGAATGGCATGAAATTCACCGGTTTTGGTGATCGCAACCAAATCAATACCGGCATCTTTTTTCGTCGTAATACCAACAGCTTCACCGTACTTAGCAATCCATCCAGCATAACTCAGGACATCGCTGTATAACTCGGCATATTTAGGTTCGTGAAGGAAAAACTGAACACAAAGGTTTTCAAAGGTCGTGCCTTTATCACGTTGTGTCGGTGAGGCATTTTCAATTTTAGATAACAGCTCAGAGAGCGCATTCATCAGTCATATCCTTAAGAACATCATAAATATTCATTTAACGGGCTTTACTTGGAGTTTGAATGTCAACTGTGTAAAAAAACCGCTAAGCAGTATTGATAGCACAAATGATAATATAAAAAATGCACATAATCTCTTTCATATCATGTGATTAGATTTTTTTATTTCCACTTGCATTTGAGGTGTGAGGGCTAAGTTTTCATTTCCAAATATATAACGTAAGCCGTCTAGGCGCTACGCCGTGCTTTCGCATTGAGCCTGGCGAGCTGTCTCACCCCCCGTGCTTTCATCGCTGACATAACAGCATTTCACCATTTCACCATTGCGGCATAAGGGGCGCTAAGTCCGGGTATGCTCGCCGTCATTTTCTCCTGTGAGCCTTTCTTCTTCATATCAGCTTCCGGTAATCGTTCCCCGTCACATCCTGGTCAGCAAGGTAATGCATAGCCGCTTCGCGCCCTTGCTGACCAGAACGATTCCAGGGAGGCCGAACCGTCAGGCGATACGAAGACGAAATTCACACTGACGGAGAAACAACCATGACTATGAACCTGCATACCCAGACAAGCGCCCCTAATCCCGCACCGGCGACCAGCGTATCCCCGCTGGAGCAGTCAGGCTCCTCAAAAACGAAATTTTCTAAGGGCAAGGCCAAACCAGATGTTTACCAGGTGGTGACTGACAGCATCATCGAAGCGTTAGAAATGGGTGTTAAACCGTGGGTGTGTCCGTGGAAGCGTAACGGAGCTGTGTCAGGTATTCCGTCAAACTTCACCACCGGCACAGCCTACAGCGGGATGAATATCATGCTGTTATGGTGCAGTGCTGCAAAGCAGGGATTTAATGATTCTCGCTGGTTAACCTACAAACAGGCTCAGGAGCAGGGCGCACAGGTTCGTAAAGGTGAGCACGGTACTACGGCCATCTTTTACAAGACGCTGGAAAAAGAAGCTGAGGATGGCGAAATCGAAAAAATCCCCATGCTGAAAACTTTCACCGTGTTTAATGTTGAGCAAATCGACGGGCTGGACATGTGTGCTGAAAATGACATCGGGATTGAACCACTGGCGGTAGGAGAGTTTGATCCGCTGCCGCAGGTTGAAGCACTGTTCCAGCGTACAGGCGCGAACATTTCAGAACGTGGCCAACAGGCATTTTTTAAACCGCTAACGGATGAAATCTGGTTGCCGGAGCGTTACTTGTTTGCCGATGCCGCTAATTTTTACGCTACCGGCCTGCATGAACTGACGCACTGGAGCGGGGCGAAAAGCCGTTTAAATCGTGAAATGAAAGGGAGATTCGGATCGGAAGGGTACGCTTTTGAAGAATTGATCGCCGAACTTGGAAGCGCGTTTCTGATGGCTGATTTAGGCGTTGTAGGAGAGGTTCAGCACGAAAGCTATATTGCATCATGGCTGAAATCACTGAAAGACGATAAACGCTACATTTTTAAAGCGGCCAGTGCCGCATCTAAAGCGCATCGGTATTTGATGGACTGCTGAGGGAAACGGGAGAGAGCATTGCCCACATATCCACATGAGAGAAGCCAGTGAAGCGGGGAGGCCAACAAGCCGCCCCCGCGAACGGGAGCGCCTCTACCGGCGGTGCAAGCCGGTAGAGGTCGATTGTGGGTATGTGGACAATGCGGAGAGGAGGGAGTAAGTGCCGGGGAAAGTTGCCGATGTTTAATAGGCCGGTGCTAAAACTTCGCTTTCTGCCCACAGGCGATTAAATTCTTTCTCATACTGTGCCGCAATTTGCGGAACGCCTCGTAACACTATGTTGTTTTCGGCGTTGCGTGTGTCGGCGCTGGCCGTGTAATTAAATGACCCTGTTTGTACTGTGCTGCCATCTGCGATCATCACTTTGTTATGCATGATGGCGTAACGGCTGTTGAGGCGCACAGGAACATGATTATTTGCCAGGTAAGTGACGGCTGAATAACGATCGCCGTTCGCTTTCCCATCTGCTACGACGCGAACGCGAACGCCTCTTTTTTGCGCGGAAACGATCGCCGTCGCAATAGGCTTACTGGTGAAGCTATACGCCTCAACATCAAGTGACGTTGAGGCGTCATTGACCACCGACAGAACGTTTTGCAGTGCGGTATGTGACGGAGAAAAACCGACGCTGACGGTTGGGGCGGCAAAGGCCGGGAAAACAACCAGGAGAAGGGCAGGCAGAGTAATTTTAAGCATAGGTTGTTAACTCCAGGGCTTTTAGTTCATCCATTGTATAAAAGCGGAATACGTTACGGTGCTTCGCTTCCAGCGTGACATGTTGGCTGTTTTCGATAACCTGCTTTATCGTGTCGAACAGCAGCATTAATGCCCGTTTCTTTTGCTCATCCGGCACAATGTAGAACACGAAAAACCAGAGGTTTTCCGTTCGCGCTCTCAGGTGACTGGCGATAATTTGCTGATAGCGTGCTTTCGTTTTTAAGCTACGTTCCGTTTCAATGGCGATCCGTTTACCATTTGGCAGCGTGATTAATCCGTCAGGCCGGTGCTTCACCTTAAACTGATTTAAAAAGGTGTTACGGTCGCCGTTAATCCAGTCCGTCGCGCCTTTTTGTGCCAGCGTCAGGTGTACCAGTTGGTTATCCAGATGGTGATCGAGGCTCCAGCCTTTTAACTTTGCCGGTTCAAATCGGGCGGGGAAAATCTTGTCTTCGGGGCTGAGTACGACGGCGATCCCATCCTGGGTTATTCCCCACAGCGTGAGACTGCCAAGGCGAGAGACGAAAACATATTTTTGAATAAGTCCCATCCCTTCCAGTTTATCGAGCAGAAGGTAAAGCGGTTGATGTGCCTTATACCTAAAAAGTTGTTTTAGCGTGTCAAAATCGCTGTAGGTTTCCTCTTTCAAAAAATTAAGAAGCTGTGCCATTTTCTCACTGTTACGGCCTTTGCGTTCTTTATCACTACTTATCAACATGGCATTCCCTTATTCATCGAAATCAAAAGAGGACGTTTCAGCAACCGGTTCAAGAGGAACTATTTCGGCAGGTTTATTTTTCTCTGCCTCCACTAAAACGGGTGTTGTTTGCGCTGCGGGTGCGTCAGTAAAGTCGAGCGGCTTTTTAATCGAGATGGGTGTGATCGGCGTGACGTCATAAACCTGTAACGGCTGTTTTTTCACTTTCAAGGGTGAGATAAGGGAGGCTCGGGGTAATTCTGTGGCCGTGAAAATATAGCTAACGAACGGAGGCAGGTTTAACAGCATGTTGCTGTCGATATAAAAACGTTCCGCCTGCCGGATCGTGCGCTCGTCGTCTATAACTTCGGTCAGTACCCGATTGGTTTTTGCTTTGCGACTCTCATCGTCAACTAAAATCGTACCGGACATTTTCGCCACCCATAACGCGGTGTCAGGGTCTTGCAGTTTATACACCAGTTTAAATTTTGCGTTTTCCACTACGGCACCCACCACGGCGTCGCCGTTTAAATCGGCGGGGCAGTCGCGTAAATCGGCAACGGACTGGTGATCCATAATGATATGCACGCCTTTATCTCGGGCAGCGCCTAAACCCTCAAGTGCAGGCCGTGATAAATGGTATTTTAGTTCGGCCAGGTGAATAGCAATCGGGCGTGGCGTGGTATTGATTCGGTCGCGTAACTCAGCAAGCTGCATTAACCGAACTAAAATCATGCGTTGAGTTGCGATCACTTTACTGTTGCGCATTGAACCGATGATGTAACAGCAACCGCCGTCGTCAAAAATCTTTTTTAATGCTAACCCATCTGGGGCATTAATGGAGTTTAATAAAGCCAGCTCCTCTATTTTACCGAAGAATCCTTTAATCGTTTCGGCAATGCTCTGCACGAAATCGCTGTTGAATAAATCGCGGATCGTAGCAGTTGGGTTTTCGTTGATTAATTGTGCAGTAGCGCGTGCAGCTCTGCGGTCGTCGATACGATAGAAGTCGGCGGCTTCGCCTTTTTCTGCCAGGCTAAATCCAGCTATAAAAAGTTCTTCCAGGTGTTCAGCAGTAATTCCGTCGATAAGGTTTAGCTGATATTCCGGCTTATTTAAATCAATAAGGTAGAAAGGCTTTCCTGCATCTTCACACGCTTTCCTTATTAAGTGAGGTGCCCATTCGTCATTTTTTGGATCCATTTCAAAAACGCCCTCACCGGCCAAAATACTTTGATAAATAAGTAACCCTGTTGCTACGCCTTTACCTGCACCCGTCGTACCAATGACATCCGCATGTTGTTTTTGCCAGTCACTGAGCGGAATGTATTGCGGGTCTCTGTTTTCATTGAGGCCAATAAAAACGCCTTTTTTTAAATCAATAAATTGCTCGGGGTCATATTTTTCAGTTGTGGGAAGTAATGCTTTTATTTCCCGAACGTCAGTGCGCGTATTTCGTTCTAGGCTGGTTTTTTTAACCATTTTCCTTTTGAGTTTATCAATCTCTGGTGAGAGAATGCGGCGTGCAACGTAATGAAATATCACGCCGACCACAGTAAATGAAATCAATATCGCCCACAAAATTACTGGCGTACTTACTTCCAGTCTTGACGGGTATAGAAAGCGAAGTACGTAAGAGGTAGCTGGTGATATTGTGCCAAAAATAAAGCATAAGAATGAAAAGCAGATAATAACACGCTGCCATATTGGTGCTTTTTCGTGTTCATCCCGCTTTAGCGGGACAATAAAGGGTAGTGTCAGTCCTGATAACAAAGCTAACAATAGCTGATGCTGTTGCATATAGCCGAAGAACGCAGTGGCGTTATCGACTATGGGCATTAGCTTCTCTGTGATTTTATTAAGCATGTATTAACCTTTGAATGGTTTCTTTCGGTGAGCTATCTCGGTGAATCCACTCAGTGACACGCTGTCACCGAGTGGATTCACCGAGTTGCATGGAGATCTGAGAGCGTTAAAACTGTGCCCGCAAGCGGGCATGTTGAGGGGGCTAGAGTCCCCTCAACAAAGGCATGTCCCATTACATGCGGGCTGGACGCCCTTATTTCATGAGACAAGGGGGTAATGTCGCGGCTGGACGCCACGCCAAAACCCCCAAAGGTCAAGTGCGGCAAACCGTCCACGCTACGCGTGACCACCCCCCTTACGAAGTGATTTTGACCTCTATTTTTTCGCCTTCGTCTCAAAATATCGGAAATCACTACTCGTAACGGGGGTGGTCACGCGCAAAGTCGTATTATTCTCGTTCCTCGAATAATGCTCCTAAGCTTGGACGGTTTGCGGGGCGATGCCCCCCAAATAAACCGCTATCGTGGGCGATAGCTTTTTGCTCGCTGGGGCGGCAAAATTTATTCGGCTCCCCCCAACTAACTCGGTTCACTGGGGGTGAACGCTCGTTAGTGGTTTCGGCGACGCCAAATTAACAATTTTTTCAAAATTGAATTTAGCTGCCTCAATCCACTTCCCGTTAACAATTCATTCTGAATTGAACGATAAGTTAAAACCATCGTTAGCAATTTTTCAAAATTGAACGATTAAAAAATAACATCACATTTCCTCTTTGCGGATTTTGTTTAATATAGTATTTGCTTTATACGAGTCGTATTCTTTTATGTGTGGATGTAGTGTGGAAGCGATTTCTATAAACTTATCCCGTTCATCATTATTCAGGCTGTCAGCGAATTCATGTATTTCCTGGGAAAGGAACTGGTCGTATAAAGTATCGTGTAAACCACAGCGTCGCCCTGCGCTATATTCCATTCTTGAAATAACAGACTCTGCTATATATACAGCATCTTTAATTGTGGGGTGTTTTATCCTGGTTTTCATTTTTGATTTCCTCTGCAATTAAAAAATCATCCAACGTTGCACCTGAGTTTAACCGTTCCTGAATTGATCGTGGCACCCGGCCAACACCAGACCATTTTTTAATGGCGTCACCGTCTCTGTACTGATATTTCATCCGGCGGCGTGATCTTGTTTTTATCGCCGCTACGGTTATTAATTCCTCGGGTGAAAAACCCTCGCTGACAATCAGTGCTAACAATTCGCTGCGCTTTTCGTTGCGTAATTGAATAGCTTCTTGTTCTTTTTCCTGCTGCGCTGCCCACTCACTGATATGTATATCCAGCTTGTTTTGCAGGTCGATTAATAGTCCGTAGTCACAACGTTTAATAAACTGCTTCATGTTGCGACTAGAGGATAGGTAGGTGTAAACATCCTGATATTTAATGTCAGACATAATGAAAGTTACCTAAGTTAATGGGGAGTGGCGGCATGACGCCGCCATATAGGTGAAAGGCTTATTTACGTGGTGGAAACTCAAACGCAGTTTGCCCGGTGGCCTTATCTTTTAGCACCACGAACGCCGAGAACGGCTTACCCGCTTTGCTGGTAAAGCCTTTAATCTCTGCGCTTTTACCTTTACTGATGATGGTTTCAACCTGATTCTTGGTCAGGTTTTTACCCGCTATTGTCGGCCAGATTTTAAAGTCGCACTGAGTACAGCGGAATATTTTAGGGGTCACAATGATGCTGCTACCGCAGGACGGACAGGGTGCGTTTAATCGCTCAAACTGGCTCTTTTCACTTTTTTCTTTATCGCTGGCCGTCACGTTGACTGCGCTGACATCGACGTGTTGAAGCTGCTCCGCAATAAAGATTTCCAGCTCGTCTAAAAACGCATCGCAGGTCATTTTCCCCTTTTCGATCTGCTGTTGCTGCTCGTGCCAGAGTGCGGTCATATCGGGTTCGGTAGCGATGGAGGGCAGGGCATGAATAAAGCTGATGCCTAATTCCGTGGGGATAAGCTTCTTTTTTTCCACGGTATAAAAGTTGCGGTTCAGTAAGGTTTTTAACATTTCGGCGCGGGTTGCCGGTGTGCCGATCCCGCCATTTTCCCCCTCAGTGTCTTTGTCCCGGCTGACTAATAAAGCTTTAATACGCGGGTCTTTCACATATTTTGCCACGCGCTGTAAATCACGTAACAGCGTGGCTTCTGTATAAAGTGGCAGTGGTTTGGTTTTCTCCGCTTTGACGGTGACGGTTTTACAGGTTCCGGCATCGTTCACGCTTAGTGCCGTTAATACGGAAAATAAGCCATCGCCATTATCTTTCCCTGGCTCACTCTCGCCGTCGCCGCTTTCAGCGTCGCTGTCGCTCTCTTGTAAAAGCGCCGTCCAGCCCATCCCGGTTGTTTTCCTGGCACTGGCCGTGAAGGTGTTGCCCGCTGCGCAAAAAATGACGCTGGCCGCCAGATACGTTTTTTCCGGTAAGAATTGAGCCAGGTACTGCGTGGCAATCGCGGTGTATACCGCGCGTTCGTCCTGGCTCATTTTTGCTGTGTCGGGCGCGGTGCCGGTCGGGATAATCGCGGTATGCGCTCCGACTTTACCTTCATTAAAGGCACGGCTTTTTCTGTTGCTGTCGAGGTCGGCCAGAACTTGCGCGGGAAATGTGCCGCTTAATGCTGCACTCACCGCCGCGATAGTCTGAGGCGCATCATTAAACTGTTCGTTATTCAGGTATCGACAATCTGAGCGGTTATAGGTGATCGCCTTAAAGTTATCGCGCAGCGATTGCGTCACGGCCAGCGTTTTTTCAGCGGGCAGACCGTGCTCACGGCTCATGTGAACCTGCAAATCTAACAGCGAGAAGGGCAGCGGTGCCGGTGATGTTTTCGGTTCGGTCTGTGCCTGTGTCACCGTGGCGGGTTGGTGCTGTGTAGTACTGGCAATATTATCAGCGTAGTGCTTATCGATAATGCGTTTTTTATCGTCCGTAGGGGCCTCGTCTGGTACGGAAAATCTCGCCGGTATCTCTCCTCCGTCGCAACGGGTCAGGTCAACGCCGTTAATCATAAAACCGGCGCTGACAGCGTAATAAAACGCTGCCGCATGGTTTTTGAAGGCTTCATAACGGTGAACGATCAGACCCAGTATAGGCGTTTGTACCCGACCAACCGATAACACATCTTTGCCGCCTTTTTTACGGGCGGCGAGGGTGTAACCACGGGTCATATTGAAGCCAAAGAGTTGATCGCCAACGCTTCTCGCTAATGCGCTTTGGGATAATCCGTAAAACTCGTTGTTGTCGCGTAATTGCGTCAGCGCCTGTCGCGCTTTCTCCGTGTTCAGGTCATTGATGAGGACGCGCTTCACTGGTTTTTTCGTGCCGGTGTACGTCAAAATTTCATCAATTAAAAGCTGGCCTTCGGCGTCGGGATCGCCAGCGTGAACAATCTCACTCGCCTTTTCAATCAACGCCGCCACCGTTTTAAACTGACCTGCGGTGCGCTCAATCGGCTGGTAGCGGTGCGGGCGTAGTTTCAGCGGTAAATCAGCCTCGTTCCATTTTTCATAAGCGGGATTATGACTTTCAGGCTTGACCAGCTCGAGCAGGTGGCCTGATCCCCACGTCACCACGTCGGTGCCACATTCGATATAACCGCCACGGTTTACACCGTTGCCCAGGGCAAGGGCGATCACTTCACCCAATCCTTTCTTTTCTGCGATAAAAAGTCTCATGATTACCCCCTGATCCGCCCGAATTGGCTGATGATCTTGGCTATAGCTGCCGGGTCTGCGGCTTTGCATTCCCCCAAAAGCGCTTTACGCATGTTTGATGTTTTCGATGGGTCAAATCGGCCTTTCTTTTTAAACGCGTTAATACTGAAAAAGGATTTTTCGGCACTGCTGCATTCACTGCCGCCGCTATTACCGGTTACTTTGCCGTACATACACAGGACAACTTCACACGGGTCTGAAGCAAATGAAGGCGTAGAAAAGCCAGCGGTCAGGCACAGCAGTGCCGCCGCGATTGCGGTTTTTTTCATAACGTTTTATTCCTTGAGGTGGTTTTGAGACAAACAAAAGACGGCTAACGCCCTCTGGTTGTTCAACGCCGGAAAAACAGATTGAAAATCTGTCTCACCGCCGTTATCGGGAAAAATAAATGTCGGTGGTGTTGCAGGTCAGGCAGTGAGTTTTTGGAAGATAAGAGATAAGCCCTTGTGTACCGTGTTGTCTCAACCAGGCTTTAGCAGCAAAGAACGCGGTCGCATCCGGCGCAGAGACGGCAACGTGTGGGGAATGAGCAACGGCATACCAGACATCAGGCGTCCAAATCTGCCCTTCATCCTGAAAATCCGTGATCACTCTCGACCACTGCCCGGACACGACCGGCGACGGTGTAACAACTGTATTTTCCTGCCATAAAGGCAATGTGCTGTTGGTCGGCGAAAGGGGCTTATCCCACTCGACGGCTGCCGGTTCGGGCGGGGATGAGCAGCCCGTGAGTACCAGCAATGCACTGAGTGCAACCAGCGGTTTAAAATGTTTCATTCCTGAAATTCTCCATCACACCGGCGCGATGCACCGGCTTAAAGTAAATATCACCCATGCGGCGAATATCGCCGCTCACGTCAATGCTGGCGATGACATCAATGCTGTTCAATACCTTACGCAGCAGTACCGAATAGGGGATGTTCTGGCATTCCATGTTTTGATAACAGCGTTCTGCTAGCCCGTTAATGGCCTCTTCCGGGCTACCAGCGTGCAGAGAGGTGATCAGCCCTTCATGCCCCGAGCCGATGATTTTCAAACAGTCCCAGGCTTCACCTCCACGCACCTCGGCCAGTAAAATACGGTCAGGGTTCATGCGGTAGTTAGCCCTGACCAGGCTGGCCGGGGTCACAATGGCTTTTTCCCCCGCATCGGCGGGGTAAAAAAGATGTACATAATTTTCATGGCCGTAAAAGCGCGTCTCCGGGTTGTCCTCGATAGTCACCAGTCGCAGGTTGACGGGGATATACCCGATCATCGTTTTCAGGTAGGTTGTTTTCCCCGACCCCGTACCGCCCACGATGATGATGGTCTTGCCATATTCGACACACTTCTCCATAAAAGCGGGAATAGCTCCGGCATTGTATAAACGTAAAAGCTCGTCATCATGGCTTGCTGTTTTCTCCTTACCCGTGACCCGGTCGTAAAAGCCGCCGTCGATATAGGACTGGTGGGGAATTTGTATCAGGGAAGGCTTGCGGATAGTGATCGACACCGTATCTCGCTCACAAGCCGGAGGCATCACCACCTGGCAACGTTCGCCAGATTCGAGCGTGGCGGACAGCACCGGCGACGTATCATCAATATGGTCGCCCTGATAGTTGGCAAGCGCGGTGGCAAACGTCTGACACTGTGCCAGCGTGAGCGGAACGGGGTGTTTTTGCCATACTCCGCGAATTTTGGTAAACAGCTCTCCGGGACGGTTTACCGCGATTTCGGTCAGGCCATCGAGGTGAAGAAAATCCCCGAACATGCGCTGTTTATGCTGGTCGAGTGAAATGTTACTGACGCCCATAATGCCCTCCTTATTTGAGTTTCAGGCTGTAGACGCCTGAAAAATCGATGTCTGAACCGGTCATGATGCCGATGATATCGCCCTGATTTTTGTAGATGGTTGGCGGGATATTGATGCTGTTATCCAGCGCCGTTTTTGCCATTTCAGCGGCGGCAGCGCGTGAATTTTCCGTGTAATCGGTATTGCGGTCTTTCGACGGGGCGGAACTTGCCGCCGCTGCGGCGACGTCCTGCACGGTACTGAGCATCATTGCGTTGCCGAAACGCTCCCAGAAATGCGTGTCGATCCAGCCATCAATACCGGCCTCACCGAGCTGGCCTACGACCTGAGAATCAACCATCGGGATTTTTAGCCTGTCCGGGGTTCTGAGTTCCGTCCACATCACGAACATCCTCGCCTGGCCGTGATTGAGTGTGCCGGTCTTGTAGACGCCACGGGCGCGGGTGCCTGCGGGTATCAGCCGTACATGGGTGCTTTCGCTGTAAACGTCCTCAGATATCAGGCAGGAAATACGCCCGGCAACGTCGGACACAAAGCGGGTTTGAAGCGTACAGGGAATATAGGTATCGACCGGAATATACAAATCCGGGTCAAGCCGCATACGTTGTACGCCGGTTACGGTGGAAACTGCCGGTGCCACACCAGGTGATGCCTCCGCCCCGACAGGACAGGCCAGCTTTCCGCTGGCATCCATGACCAGCGGCACCGTGCAAGGTGTATAAGGTTGCGCGGTCGCGGGAGATACGCTGTGCTCTGTGGTACTGCGTTCAGCCGTGCGCGAAACTGTGGCGGTTTGGCCGCTGCTTTGCGTGCTGGCCATCGCCGCCAGTGCCATAGACTTGTTAAATGAGACGGGCGGAGCGGCGGCACGAGGAAGGTTTGTTGTGGTATCGGTCGAAGCTGTGTCCTGCAACCCCAGCGGGTTTTCAGCCATTCCCATGCCCTGACGTTTCCGTCCGTAACTGACATCATCCGGTGCCGTTTTTGCCTGTTCAGCCTTGGGGGCTGGGGCGCTCATGAAATGGTTATAAGCCCAGTCACCCATCCAGGCTAATACGATAAGCGCCGCTAAAAGCAGTATTCCCAGCGTCATAAGACGATTTTTACCGCGCTTTTTGAGGCTGTTTACCTCGGGTTGGTCGGGTTTAACGTCCTCCACCGGCGCAGACTCTTTACGCTGTGCCTGCGCCCGTTCGCGTGCTTCAACTTCCAGCTCGGCCACCGTTTTTTCTCTCTCGGATGAAGGGTTTTCGCTCCCATCGAGAGGCGTTGGGTTTTGCGTATCCGTCATGGTTTTTCCTCCAGTTTAACCGCCGGTGAAACGGTGCTGCCGTTGCTGACCGTTGCCAGACCAAATCCCTGATTAACAATGCCCACCACGGCGTCGCCGTAGCGTAAGACCAGCTTTGGAGCCAGCGAGTGAACGACCATCACGCGATAGTTTCCCTGTTGCGAGAACGACGGGATGGTCGTTTGTTCTTTGCCGTTGACGAGCAGGAAGGGACTCGGGATCTTTTTCAGCGGTGAAAAGCCCAGGTAAGTGAAGCGGCCATCGTCATAGGCAAAGTCCGGCATAGCCATTTCACTGCCCTGCTTCACACGCTGCGCATAGTTCCAGTTTCGCGGTGTAGTGGCGGCATTAAACGCTTTGGCGATGCGGCTTTTTTCCTGCGCCTCCGTCAGCTCCTTTTGCCGCGCCTTCACGGCTTCCATGCTGGCCTTACGGCTGGCCTCGGGATAATTCCAGGTCACAACAAACGCCAGACTGCTTGCCGGTGCGCCTTCATCGAGTACGTTAAGTTCCAGGCTGTAGAAGTGTGCCGACGTGGTGACAAACAGGTTGGTTTTCCAGTCTTTCGACTCGGGTAAAAATGCCTGCTGGACGGTTGAGCCGTCCGCATCCGTCACCGGCTGCGTGATGGGGGCGGGGCGAATATAGACGCGGTTCGCCTCCTTTGTTACCGCCCATCCTTTAATGAAGCCGACTTCGGTACTGATCACCGCTTCATCATCGGCAAAAACTAACGTGGTGACGTAACCGGCGCGGGTGTTGATCACCGTGCTGTTTTGCACGTTGTACGCCACCTGCTGCATACGGCTGTCGTACCGGCTACCCTGCGGGGTTGCGGCTCCCCACGCCGATGAGCAGAGCATCAAAGTGAGAATGACGAATAGATTACGCATTATTCTTTCCTCAGTTCTTTGTCACGCTGGTAACTGGTGACGATGAAGCCCAGCGGATTACTCTCACGCTGCGCGTCAGTCAGCGCCTTGTGTGGCACGTAGTGGTATGTCAGACGAACGTTCCAGAATTCGACGCGCGTCGCGCCGTCAACAACGTGGCGGATGGTTCTTTTCAGTCGGAGGGTTGCCAGCATATCGGGCGCGGTAGCCTGGCTGATGATATTGGAAATGACCTCAGTTTCCACCACGTTAGCCGCATTCTGATACACCTTGTCGGGTGCATCCTGTCCGGCGAACCAGGCAAGATAGTCCGCATTGACCTGTCCGCTGTTAAAGAGCTGCACCGTGTCATAATTGCTTTGCAGGGCGAAATAGTTGTATCCCTCCCGGAGCGTGGCGTAATTGGCGGCGAAGGCTTTCGCCATTGCCTCCTCGGTCGCAATGTCTTTTTCTTTCACTCGGGTGACGTATTCCGCCCGCCCGCTGTGGCTGTCTACGGTGTAAAGTTCGACCTCCGTGTGTTTTAGCGGAAGCATGACAATGACGGCCACAACGGAAAGTAAGGCAAATACCGTGGCGACGGCGGCGATAACAAAGGCGAGTTTTTTAGCCCGCGCATCGCGTGTCAGCATCACTTTTTCAAACGACTGCGAGGCATTCAGCATTTTTTGTAATTCAGACATTATTCACCTCCTGCATAACGGAAGCGGAATTAACGGGTTGAAGGTCGCCGGAAACATCCGGCGGGAAATGGTTTTGCTGTGCGCAGCCCGCAAGGGTGCACAACATCATAAATATGATGAAGCGTTTCATGGTTTAGGTTCCTGAAAGGATTAAAAAGTAATGAGTCGTGCGATGGGAACAGGTGTGGCGGGATATCTGCTAGTTCTGGGCTTTCATTTTCTCCACTGCGGCTTTTGCCGATGCTTTGGCATTACTGGCCGATGAGCCTTTGAGGTTATTCGCTGCCTTATCGCCAATACTGCCTAAAGCATTCCCCACGGGCTTTCCTACGGTACTTGCGGCTTTTTTCGCTGCGCCCCCGCCTGCCATTAGCCCCATTTTAGCCGCGCCCTGTACCACACCCTGTACGCTAGCCCCTGCCAGTGAACCGGCAATTTTTGCCGATAACCAGACTACGAACCCGGAACCGATACCGGCAAGGCAACACTGTGCGGCCAGCGTTACAATGTTGTTGGCATTAGCCCCGACGCTTGCTTTGTCCAATATGTTACTAAGGTATTCAATCGCGATCCGTAAAGATAAGGCCGAAAACATGAGGGTCAGGATAGCGGTGAAGATTACCTGGAGCCAGTTATTGAACATCGGTCGCAGAAAACCGTAGATAAGGCAGAAAATGAATATGGGTGCCGTTGTTGTCATTAATAACAACATTATTTCAGCCCCCATATTAACAATGGTGGCGATAATTAAGGCTACTATTGTTCCCCCCCAAACTAATAGCTCAGCAATGCCGCCATTGAGTTGCACATAGGTTGAATTATCTAGGTTAAATAAGGTTTGCCCCAGCGTCTGAGCTTTACTCCAAAGTGTATCTAGTAAAACCCAGACATTTTCACTTCCGCTGAAACCATCTTTTAAACCGTTAATGGCAGCAACCGAGGCGTCTAGGTAGCCATCTGCATTAGTGACAAATGCTAGGATGATCCCCATTCGCGCCAAGTCCCACGCTACGTCCTCTACCGGGGTATGTAGCTTCCCCGCCAGTGTCTGATAGCCACGCCAAAGAATGTACAAAGTGGCAGAACCGGTAACTAATCCTGCCATCAGCGTTGAATACAGGGACATTTGCCCCTGTAAAACACTGTTTAAGCCATTCATTACAGCGGCATCCATTCCAGAGAAAACACCTTCGCTACTCATGACTTTTATTCTCTGGATGCATCCTGCTTTTTACGTACTCTGTTTGCACTTTTTGTAGTCCAGCTACAACGTCAGGCTCATTCATTGACCTTTTGGAAGCATTCACAACAGGGATGCACCGCTCACTGCTGAATGTTTGGGTTTTCAAACAATCGGCATAGTCTTTTATTAATTCGTCATGATGAGCCATATACCACTCTTCAGTTTTTTTCTCTTCACAACCACCTAAAGCAAACAGGCTTAAAACAAGCAGGGAGGATAAAATAGTGCGGTTATTGATCGTCATATGAAAAATCCTTGTTATAAGTTGTTCAAATCGGCCACCGGTGCGTTGAGTTGCTGCTGCTGGCCTGCCTTTTGTCGCTGCGATGTCAGCATTTGATCACGTAGTTCCGACTGTTTCACGCTCATTTCCCACTGCGTGGTCAGAGCGTTTAACTGTACACTTTTTGACGTTATGGTGTTCGCCAAATCCTGTGACTCTTTAGCGTCTTGCGACATTTCTATACGACTTACAAGGGTAGAAATATCACTCACCGTACTGTTGATCTTCTCCTGTACCGCAGTGGTATCTTCGACGGCCACCGCCCGGTTAATGACGATTTGTTTACAGGTATCAGCATAGCTTTGTGTCTGCGTAGCATCACAGGTGTCAAACATCTTGTACTTGCTATACAAGCCGTTTAGCGCACTGCTGTATGACCCGCCGGAGTTCGTCAGCAGGTCGTTGAGTGAAATGCCGTTTTTTTGCAGGTTTTTAAGGTCATTCGACAGCCCCTTAGCCTGGCTCAAAAAGTCCTGCACGTTGCGTACGCCGGTCGCGGTCGCCAGTTGCGATTTGTAGGCATTAAGCTGGGATTTATACTGTTCCACCGTTTTAAGCCAGTTTTGGGCGTCGGTCGCGTATTGAATCTGACGTAATGGATCAGCATCAACCATGACAGGAATACCGGCATAGGCTGTCAGTGATGGACACAGCAAAGCCCCCGCAATATAGGCGGCAGACAGAGTTTTCAGTTTCATGTTATTTCCTTTCAGAGTGCGAGTTGCAGGTAGCGTTCCAGCCAGTCGTCCGGCTTCATGCCGTCCTGAAACACAGAGTCAAAAATTTCGAGGTTGTCAGCGCTGCTACTTAACACTTTTGTATAAGTACCAAGCCCGGACAGGTCAAGGGTGACGAGTGCCGCAAAGTTGCGTAAGTCACCTTTTTTCAGAGGACTTTTCACTATCACGAACTGGCGTGACAGCGGATCGAGGTTCTTGATGATATCGAAGATTTCCGGGGCGACTTTCAGGCCGTCAACATAGTCTTTGCGGTCAGCCTTCGGGTTTGCCGTAAAAATTTGCGTGCCGCACTGCTCCACCACGGCAGGAGATATCGGGTTAATCAGTATTTCAGCCGGTGATTGTGTGCCAGGAATAAACACGCCATTCAGTTTGCGGATGACTTTCAGCACGTTAAAGGCGAAATCAGAAAAGACCGGGTCGTTGAGCCATTTCCAGAATTCATCCATTAAGATCACCAGGCGTCGCCCGTCGAGCAAGCTGGTGACGCGATACAGCAGGTAAAACGAAATCGGCGCACACACGTCGGCATCGTCCAAAAATTCCGTGCCATCGATGCCGAAATTGTCGCATTCGCCAATATCAAAGGTGTCCAGGGCATTATCGAAAACCCAGCCGTATTCGCCACCCTGCGCCCACTGTGACAACCTGACGCGTAACCCGTTTTCCTGCGCTTCCTTCGTTGGCGGCTCGGTAAGGTTCTCCAACAGCCGGGTAATACCAAACCCACGGTGTTCAGCCGGTAGCTCCTTCATGACCGCATCCACTGCCTGACTAAGACGCAGCTCGTCGCGCGGGAACAAGGTTTGTCCGTTGCGGGTGCAGAGTATGCGCATCAGCTTCTTGATGAAGTTCAGATTGCGTTTGGTCGGTGGAAGCCGGAAGGGATTCCAGCCGGTAGGCTCACCGCTTTTCACCTTATAATACTGGCCACCCAACGCCCTTACGTTGAGTTCTGCCCCCCTGTCCTTATCAAAATAAACGGTAGTAAGACGCTGCGTTTTAGCCTGCGGCGAAAAACTCCGGGGTTGCCGATATTTCTGCATCATGACCTGAATGAATGCCATCAGCATTGTTTTGCCCGAACCGGCGGTGCCGATAACGCTGGTATTGCCTAGATTTTTCTCGTTGAAATCATCCTTATTGAGCATTGAGTTGTGCAGGTTCATGTAATACGCCCCGCCCGATGGGGTTTTGAGAACGCAAAGCGCTTCACCCCAGGGGTTCTTATCCCGTTTCCCCGTATAGAAGTTATGGAATGACGCCAGTTCTGCAAAATTCTGGCTGCTGATGGGGACAAGTCGCGGCCTTAGCGTGTACACCCCCGGCATTTGTGCCAGGTAGGCAGCGGGCAGCGACAACGTGGAGAGCGTCGGGGTGATACCCAGATCGGTGAAGGCGTTGATCAGGCTGTTTGTATCTTTAATCAGCCGTTCTGTACCGGGTGCCGATACCATCAGGGAAAAATGATATTTACCAAAGGCAATGTGTCCGGCCTGCAACATGTCCAGGGCAACAAATAAGTCTTCCTGCTGCGAAATGGCATCATCTTCCGTGCTGCGTAAACGCTTGGCCGTCTGCTTGATGTGCTTTTGCGCTTCATCTTTCGCCATACAGGTAAAAGACTGGGTGATCACATAGTCACACGGGGCATACAGCAACACGTTCATTATCCCGGTGAAGGATTCCGGCGCGTAGTCTTTCACTTCCAGCCCACGGAAGAAGGTCTTTCCGTTTACGTTATTGCTTTGCCCGGCATCGCCGGTGAAAAACAGGTCGGTTGTGCCGAGCGTTTCATAAAATGGCGTGCGCGTAACGGCTGTTTTCTGCCAGACGCCGCTTAACAGCCGCCGATAGAAAGACAGTTGCGACGAAAACACGCGGCCATTTTCTTCATACGCCCCGAGTTGGTTCGCGGTGAAACGCGACAGGGACGTGCCGACCGTCTGGCAGATCTCCAACATCTCTTTTAATGCACTGTCTAACGCATGTTGCTTCTGTCCGTCGGACATCCGTTTGCGCTCGACCTTATCCAGTCCGACAAAGGGCATATAACAGGCGGTGAAGAACAGGCGATTATGGCGGAAAGGATGGTTTTCAATCGTCGAGTAGTACCGTTCGCTGACCGTATCGGCAAAATCGTTACCCGAATGCCCGTCAAAGTGATCGTGGTACGTTTCACGGATATTGTGAACGTAAAACGTCACCGGTCGCCCTTCAAAGGACTTAATCAGGTTATTAAACTGACCAGACAGTATGTCGAGATTTTCTTCCGTATCACATTCAAACGCCGTTCCGCCAATTTCCCACGTTGCGATCAGGTCGCTACCTCGGGTTTTAATGACGTTTTCATGAATGTGCGACGAATACGGAATGTGCTTGGTGAGCGTGACCCGTTCGTTAAGTCGCATAGTGTTGATGAACTCCGTGATGTCTACGGCGTCGTAGTCGTTCGCCAGGAACGCCGTTGCGCCGTAGTGGGTGTTGCACGTCTTATTGCCCCGCGTTTTCAGTTTTAAAAAGGCTAATCCGAAAATGTGGGCATCCTTTCGAGCCATCTGGTTCATGACAAACCAGCTTACCGGCAGGAACAGCAACAAAAGTTTAGTGAGGTATATCGCCAGCAGGATAATTGCCCCACTGACGATAACTAACGGCACCATCGGAATGCCAAACAGCATAGCGGGGCGCGTCAGGGCTTTATTCAGCGTGACCATTTCCGCCCCTTAGCTCATCAACAGAGCGCCGATTTCTGCACCGCTGGCAATAAGAATGCCGCCAATGATGATCCCTTTACAGTCGTGAAGGCTTTTGCCGTCCCATAACACTTTGTAACCCACCCAGATAACAGCGATGGTAATGGTGACGATGGCCAGACCGGTGAGGCCAGACGAGATTTTTTCCAGCAACGTTTCGGCTTTGGCGAACCCGTCCGCGAATGCCGGTGAGGACATGGCAGCAGAGGCCGCAACAGCAGCAAGGTAGGCAGGAGCATTTTTAATAGAGCGTAAAATTTTCATGATATTTCCTTATTTAGATGTAATGACTACAAACTCCCCCCGCACAACCTGTGACGGGAAAGAAACGGGTGTAGCCTGGTTAGGTGACACTTGCGTGTCGGAGGTGATGAGATCGCCGCGTACAATACCTTTGGGGTAACGTATCTGCGGCGTGGGTGCTGCATTGCCTGGTGTGGCGTTTTGCTTTTCTTGATCGGCCTTGCTGGAAGGCACGACATATTTTTGCGCGGGTTTGTAACCCATCCGCTGTACATAGCTGGTTTTGGAAAATGCGGCTTCGGGCTTCTGGCCGGTATCAAAGTTGCCGGAGTAATAGCAACTCAGCGCCCTTTTCAGGGTGCCGCCCCGGAGGTAGCAGTCAGTGATGATTTTTTCGAAGACGGTCAGGTTGGTGCAGGGATTAAACAGTTGTTTTGCAGTGACACCGTAACGGGAAAAATTAGCCTGGTTGATTTGCATCAGACCAACTGAGTAATTTTTACCTTTCGCCTTGAGCTGGTCGATATGATCAAGAGCGTCGTTTATGTTGCTGGGGAAAAGCCCTTTTTTCTGGCCTACAACACCAATAGCAAAGGGGTTTAACCCCGACTCAACTCTGGCTACATCATGCGATGTATCCGGGTGAATGGTTGGGGCGCATTGCATGGCCAGAGTCAGAAGCACGGCGGATGAAATCATGTGTCCTCCTATTAGATGGTTTATTCCTCTTCAGTGGGGGGAGCCTTCTGCAACTGGTTAAGCAGTGAGGCATGGCCTTTTTTGGTGAATTCATCAATCAAGTAGTGAAGGAATGTTGTTGTCTTGATATTGGTGTTGGATAAATAACTGATTTCACGAGCATGTTTTGCTAACAGTTGGTAACGCTGCTGTCCGATGTAAATCACCGCCGTACTCGTTGGCTCGCCCAACTTCTTTTTCGGCATGGATATGGCTACTCCTATTAAAAAGGCACCGCAGGCTATTGCCCGCAGTGCCGGTATGTATAAAAGAATGAGGTTGGGTTTAAAGGTTGGACGATTGTAAAAGGTGTGAAAAGGCAACCTGCCGTTGTTCTATCGACCTGATAAGCGAGATTTCCTGAATTTTTAGCAGCAAAGCGGGCGAAATATTACGGCACTCAATAGCTTGATCATCATTGTTCAGCGCTATCAAGCGGGCGCATTCAATCGCGGATATCACTTTCTGGGGAACCGTACAGGCATCTGAACCGAAACGAATGAAGCCGATGGCCCCAGGGATAGAGGAAATCGTTGATGTATGGATTTTGTTGATATCAAAAGAGAGGAACAAATAATTAGGGAACAACACTTTTTCGTCGATCCGAACCGAATTACAGTCGGTTCGGTGAGAGACTCTTACATAACGAGGACAAAAAACACTAACGCCTAAGCTTTTGACCCTTTTAGTTATTTTGTCAACATCCTGAGTCTTGCAGTACAACACATACCATAAATTCATGTTTCCCATCCTTGTGGGCATAAGCCCCCATTTTCCGCCGCTCTAGCTTGGCGAAAACTAGAACGAACGTACTCATAAACATGATAAAACAACTGGATATAAATACAGTGCTGCTATTATATCCAGTTGTTTTATTGCGTCAACCTAAAACACTTTAGAGATAATAACATTAATGTTTCGTAAATCAAAACATAATGGGTGTGTTTTGATTTACGAAACGCTAGCGAACTACTCACCCGATATGATCAGTAGCTAAAAAAGGTGAGTATTATGGTGCCAAAACGGTTAAAAGAAGCTCGTGAGTTGGCTGGTCTTTCACAGGAAAAACTAGCGCAACTGGTTGAAATAGAGAGTGTAAATAGTCGTTCTAGAATATCGAATTATGAGGCAGGACGTTTTACCCCGCCTTTTGACTTTATTCTTCGAGTGGCCAAGGTTTTGGGGTATCCAGAGTACTATTTTTATACAGTTGACGACGAGGTAGCTAAAAACATCTTAGAGAATCATCGTAAGCTAATGAATTGTAATGATAATCCCCTCAACCATATATTGGTTGAGAATAAAAAATTACGTGAACAACGTGATGAAGTTCGAAGATTATTAAGCCAATTCAATGACTGTATGAAGGACTAATGGGAAGGGGCAACGCTCGCCGCAGCCTTTGATTGAGGCGGAGCGCAGCCATAGGCGAGCACCGAACACTCAAAGCGAGGAAGCGAATTTCCACTGAATTAACAAAGAAATGCGTTCACTCTGAACCTACATAGGCAAGAGAAAACCCCTGTTGATATTCACAATATTAATAATGTTGAGACTCAATATCTGTATGAATTGATTAGGTAAATTAGATATGTTCTTTGCGGGATCTTTTGGTGGGGGAATTGATCGTTGCTTCACTACGTGGTAATTTACCTGCGTTTACAAGTATTCATACGGGTGGGACGTTCCCGGTAATAGCGTCTAGGGAAAGGGTGATAGGCAAAAGCCACACCCTGAATGCAAAAACCCCCTGAAATCCTGACGAACTTGGCGGAACGAGGGATATTCAGGGGGTCGAAAGCAGGCGCGGCGCCTGAAAAGGATTATAGCAAATGCATAACCTAAAACAACCCCTCTTCCTCGCCATAAGCGCGGGCGGGC
>NZ_CP099711.1:0-3223 GCF_027474885.1 Serratia myotis
CGCTACGTGACTGGTTCAGGGCTGCGCCCCGAAACCCGCTAAAACCACTGCCGCGTCTGCGGCTTGTCCAACACCGTGCCGACCGGGAAAAGATTTCCCGTCCGTCCCGGCGTTATCAGGAGGCCGGATTGGCAGACAAACGCAGCAAAATGCTCACCATGTGGGTGACTGAGGACGAGCACCGGCGTCTGCTGGAGCGCTGCGAGGGTAAGCAACTCGCGGCCTGGATGCGGCAGACGTGCCTGGACGAGAAGCCCGCACGCGCCGGCAAACTTCCGTCGATCTCGCCGGCGCTGCTTCGTCAGCTTGCCGGCATGGGGAACAACCTTAACCAGATTGCCCGCCAGGTTAACGCCGGTGGTGGAAGCGGACACGACCGCGTGCAGATTGTCGCCGCGCTGATGGCCATCGATGCCGGACTCGAGCGGTTGCGGCATGCCGTACTGGAAAAGGGTGCTGATGATGATCGTTAAGTTTCATCCTCGGGGGCGCGGCGGCGGCGGCGGGCCGGTCGATTATCTGCTGGGTAAAGATCGCCAGCGCGACGGCGCCAGCGTTCTGCAGGGGAAGCCGGATGAAGTCCGGGAGCTTATCGACGCCTCGCCCTACGCCAAAAAGTACACTTCCGGCGTTCTGTCTTTTGCCGAACAGGATTTACCGCCCGGCCAGCGCGAAAAGCTGATGGCGAGTTTCGAGCGGGTTCTGATGCCCGGACTCGATAAAGACCAGTACAGCGTGCTGTGGGTTGAGCACCGGGACAAGGGGCGGCTGGAGCTGAACTTCCTGATCCCGAACACGGAGCTTCTGACCGGCAAGCGGCTACAGCCGTATTACGACCGCGCCGACCGTCCGCGCATCGATGCCTGGCAGACCATAGTGAACGGCAGGCTGGGGCTGCATGACCCGAACGCGCCGGAGAACCGGCGGGTGCTGGTCTCGCCTTCCGCGCTGCCGGAAGCGAAGCAGGAAGCCGCCCAGGCGATTACGAGCGGCCTGCTTGCCCTTGCCTCATCCGGGGAGCTGAAAACGCGTCAGGACGTCACTGAGGCGCTGGAAAGCGCAGGTTTTGAGGTGGTGCGCACCACAAAAAGCAGCATCAGCATTGCCGACCCGGACGGGGGGCGAAACATCCGACTGAAGGGAGCCATCTATGAACAGTCTTTTAACGCTGGCGAAGGACTTAGAGCAGAAATCGAAAGCGCAGCAGCAGACTACCGGCGAGATGCTGAAAGCCGCATTCAGCGAGCACGAGAAGTCTGTCAGAGCGGAACTGAGCGAAAGCGAGAAGAGAATCAGCGCCGCCATCCTCGACCACGACCGGAAGCTGTCCTCAGCCATGAGCCAGCGCACGAAAGGGATGCTGCGCATGGTCAGCCAGACGTGGCTGACCATCGTTCTGGTCTCCGCGCTGCTGATAGCGTCGAGCGCGGGCATTCTGTGGTGGCAGGGGCAGCAGATACTCGAGAACTATACGACCATCCGGGAGCAGAAGAGCACGCAGGCCATGCTGTCAGAGAGGAACAGCGGCGTACAGCTCTCGACCTGCGGCGAGCAGAGACGCCGCTGCGTGAGGGTGAACCCGGAAGCGGGACAGTTCGGAGAGGACTCGAGCTGGATGATACTGGCGGGGAAATAGCACATGACGGAGCTGGAAAAACAGTTGCTGAGCGCATTAGAGCAGCTACAGCAGGACTACTCGAAAAGGCTGGACGAGTGGGAGAACGCCTTCGCGGAATGGCGGACGATGTCTGGTCTTATTCAACGGGAGAACGCGGCGCTGAACGAGCGCGTCACGGTCTTGAGCAGGCAGGTGCAGAGTTTGAGCGAGCAGCTGCGCCGGTTGTCGAAAGGCTGAACGCGATAGAAACTCACCGGCAGCAGGAGCGGGCGGTGCAGCACCAGAAAGCGCTGGAGCTGGAACGATCGCAGTGGCAGCATCATGGTCCTTCGCTATGATAAGCCGGGTTCTATTAATTAGTTGTTATGTAAAGATATTTAAATTTTTCAACATGAGGTATTTTTATGAATACATATATTTTCCTGGGAGGGGCTATTGTGGCTGAAGTCATAGGCACCACCTTTATGAAATATTCAGAAGGATTTACACGCCTGTGGCCGTCTGTAGGAACTGCAATAAGTTATTGCGCTGCCTTTTATCTGCTTTCCCAAACATTGGAAAATATACCTACCGGTATTGCTTACGCAATTTGGTCTGGTGCGGGAATTGTACTAATAAGCCTAGCTGGTTGGTTGGTTAGCGGTCAAAAACTTGATTGGCCCGCAATTGCAGGAATGTTCCTTATTTGCGTTGGAGTTTTGGTTATTAATATTTTTTCAAAATCTTCTGCGCATTAACTTTTTACCGAAGCATATTGGCCAAAGCAAAAGGATTTCCTTGAGATCCTTTCTTTCTGCGCGTAATCTTTTTCCCTGTAAACAAAAAAACCACCGCTACCAACGGTGGTTCGTTTGCCGGAATTCAGAGCTACCAACTCTTTGTTCCGATGGTAACTGGCTTTCACGGAGCGCAGATACCTAAACTGTCCTTTCAGTGTAGCCGCACTCAGGCTTTCACTTCAAGAACTCTGTAGGCATTCTCTACAATCTCTGCTCCGTGAACCCAGTTACCAATGGCTACCGCCACTGGCGATTTGTCGTGTCTTTCCGGGTTGGACTCAAGTTGATAGTTACCGGAACGGGCGTGGTAGTCGGACTGAACGGGGGGTTCGTGCATACAGTCCATCCTGGAGCGAACTGCCTACCCGGAACCGAGTTTCAGGCGTGGAATGAGAAACCGCGGCCATAACAGCGGAATGACACCGGTAAACCGAAAGGCAGGAATGCGGGGGAGCACGAGGGAGCCACCAGGGGGAAACGCCTGGTATCTTTAAGCCGCATCGGGTTTCGCCACCGCTGATTTGAGCGTCATTTTCGTGATACTCGTCAGGGGGGCGGAGCCTATGGAAAAACGGCAACTCCGCATCCTTTTCTTGGCCTTTCCTGCTTCGAGCGGCATTTGCTTATCCCGTAATCTGTGAGCTGGTAACGCCCGCCGCAGTCTCACGGCAGGAGCGTAGCGACCGAGTGAGCGAGGAGGCGTCATTTCATCACCACCTGCATTTTGCACTTACGCCCGGCAGCCGCATTTTTCCCCTGTCACATGAAGCACTTTCATAAATTACCACTCCGTCATAACATGTTTAGCCAGTATACACTCCGCTAG